>NZ_BMQN01000015.1 GCF_014648135.1 Deinococcus sedimenti
TCCCCGTATTCGTCGACCGCTCGCCACAACCAATGCTTGACCCCGCCGATCTTGACGCAGACCTCGTCCAGATGCCATCGAGAACCCCGGCGGGGTTCTCGATGGCGCAGTTCCTCGGTCAGGAGTGGGGCGAACTTGATGTTCCACTGACGGAGGGTCTCGTGACTGACCTGAACACCACGCTCGTGAAGCAGTTCCTGAACGTCCCGCTGGCTGAGTGGGAAGCGGTGGTACAGCCGCAGAGCGTAGCCGATCACGCTCAGGGGAAAACGGTGGCGGTAGGGCTTCCGGTCAGTCACAGCTCACCAGCCTACAGAGGTTAAGTTGCCAGAACCGCAACGCCTGACATACCGTCTGCTACAGGACGACATCAGCTCGAATCAGTCCAGATGAAGTCCCTACCGCACATAACGTTATGTGTGAGTCCGCTAAGCTGGGGCTACATGACGACCTACACCTTCTTCAACCACGCAGGCGGGGTCGGAAAGACCTCGGCCACGCGTGACTTCGGGTATGAGCTCGCTTCACGTGGGCACCGGGTGCTGCTGGTCGATTTCGACCCGCAAGGGAATCTGACTTCGTTCCTGGGGGCCGACAAATGGGGATTGAATCAGGACGCCACCCTCCTGGCCGCTCTGCTGGAAGACGACCCCAACGCCGTGCAGTCCAGACTGCCAGCCACGGTCGAGGTTCACGGCCTGTCGCTCTATCCTGCCACGATCGACCTGGCCATCGCCGAAGCGCAGCTGCTGGCCAAAATCGGCCGCGAGCGGCGACTCAGCAATATCCTGAACCACCTGCCCCAGGCCTATGACTACGTGCTGATCGATTCGCCACCCAGCCTGGGAACCCTCACCGTCAATGCGTTGGTCGCTGCGGATTCGGTCATCACGCCCGTGGCGACCCGATTCAAGGCGGTGGATGGGTTGCCCGGCCTGACGCGCATGGTGAACGAACTGCAGTGGGTCAAGCCCAGCCTGGGTTTCGCGGCGTTCCTCCCGACCATGTACGACCAGCGCAACCGGCATGATTCCGACGTTCTGGAGATGATCCGCGAGCAGCTCGCGCCGCTGGCGCCGGTGCTGCCTCCGGTCCGCTACCGAGCCGCGGACCACAACGACGCCAGCATGAGCGGGCAGCCCGTCCAGGTCTACAAACCAGGCAGTGAAGCGGCGCGGGACATGGCCCAGGTGGTGACCGCCTTCCTCGAGCTGCAAGGGCAGCCGGCGTGAGCACCAGGAAAGAGCGACCCCAGATGAAGATGGGGCCTCTGGCGGGCCACCAGGGTCCAGGCACACTGATGGCCGGCTTCACCAGCCCGCCCGCGCCCGACGTGCAGACCGATCTGGCCATCGACGCCATCCGGCCCCGTCCTCAACAACCGCGCCGCTCCTTTACGCCGGAGTCCCTGGCCCGCCTGACCGACAGCATCCGGACGCACGGCATCCTGCAGCCGCTGTCCGTCCACCAGACCGCGGCGGGCTACGACCTGATCTCCGGAGAACGTCGCCTGCGGGCTGCGCGCACCGCCGGCCTGACCACCGTCCCGGTCAAGGTCTTCTCCGGGCTCACGGAACGGCAGGTGCAGCAGCTGTCGGCCGTGGAGAATCTCCAGCGCGAGGACCTGAATCCAGTGGACGAAGCGGACGCGGTCCTCGACATCCTCTCGGCCGAATTGGATCTTCCCAAAGATCAGCTCACGCCCCGACTCGAGCGCTGGAAATCCATGCGGATGCGCGATCCTGCACTCGCGAGGGCGTCCGAAGACGAGCGGCAGGCGATTGCCCACCTGGAGACCCTGTTCCGGGGCCTGTCCCGCGGGGAGTGGACGTCGTTCGTGGCGAACCGCCTTCCGGTGCTGCGCCTCCCTGCGCCGCTCCTGGAAGCGGTCCGTGAGGGCCGGCTGGACTACACCAAGGCCATCGCGCTCAAACGGGCGCCCGAGGACCTGCGTGACGCCCTGCTCGCCGAAAGTGACGCGCTGTCCGTCCAGCAGATCCGCCAGCGGATTCAGGAGGCCAGCCGCACGAGCGCGCCGCACGAGGACCTCAACCGTGCGCTGGAGACCTTCCGGCGCCTCACCGCGAGGGATCAGCTGGCCCAGCTGACGCCCGAAGCGAGACGCGAACTCCTGTCCCTGCTGAAGCAGGCGGCCGCCGTTATGGGGGAGGGGTCCAAGGTTCCCGCACGGCAACGCCTCAAGTAGACCGTTCCGGCGAACGCGTCACCTGTCTGTCGTTCGCTGCAGTAGCGACACCTTTGCGGGAAAATGCCTGTTCCAGGGCCCTGCTCGTCCAGCGCTCTGAGCTGAACGACCAGCGATACCTTTGCGGGAAATTCCCTGAGGAAGGCCAAGAAAGTCGTGCCGGACAGTGCTTCCAGTCGTCTGCAGCAATAGCGACACCTTTGCGGGATTCTCGCCTGACATAGCGACACCTTTGCGGGATCGGTCCCAGGCCCGACTAGCGACACCTTTGCGGGAAAAAACCAAAATTGCGTCTGGACCGGCGAATCCGTGATCCGTTCTCCTGAGCTGCCTTGTGGACGCCGCTGACGACACCTTTGCGGGATGAGCGCTGAAACTAGCGATACCTTTGCGGGATTTCAGTGCGAATTAGCGATACCTTTGCGGGAAAATTCCGAAAAACACCGTCCCTGACGCAGATCGGGCACCCGCTTGTTGTTGTTCTTTTTATATCTTTACATCAGTTAAAAACAACACCAGGAGCTGAGAGTGGCGAAGAAGAACAAAACACCCAACCTCTACGACGAACTGAACTTCGCCCGGTTCGGCGTGATCAGCATGCACACCCGGGTGGACCAGAGCATCACCCACTGGAATACCGAGTTCGCCGTGAACGGCCGGACGTTCCGGATCGAGGCCGTCACGCCTCAGGGACGGCCGCACGGCATCGATACCGACACCCTGGTGGCCCTCGAAACCCTCTTCATCTCCCATGACTGTCCACAGGACAACTGGGTGCATACCACCGCCTACGAAGTCCGCGAACTGATGGGGCTGGCGAACAACGGAGAGAACTACCACCGGCTCCGGCAGAGCATCCGGCGCCTGTACTTCACCAGCGTCATCGTGGGCCGGAAAACCACACTGGCGGGATCACAGCGGGTGGCCTGGGACAACGTCGGCGTCCGGTTCTTTGAAGGGCTGCGCTACCGCGACCATGACGACGACGGCGACTTGAACACGCTCGACAGTGAAGCGACGCTGAGCATCCGCCTCGGGGAGCAACTGGCCGAGAGTATCCGGGCGGGCATTTCACACGTCCTCGACGGGCACCTGCTGCATCAGCTCGAGCAGCCGCCCGCCCGCGCCCTGTACCGGACCCTGCAGGCCCACCGGCGGCAGGACGACGGCTCACTGCTCTCGGAACTGCGGGTGCCGCTGGTGGACTGGCGGCAGGCGACCGGGCTGACCACCGACCGCAGTGACCTGGTGCGGCGCGCCCTGACCGCCGCCCATGACGAGCTGCTCGCCAACCGCTACCTCGAGAGTGCGACCATCGAAGGCCGCGGAAAATCGGCCGTCGCGCACTACGTCTTTGCGGACACCAATTCCGCCGATCCTGCCCTGGTCGTGATGCTGCGCCAGGCTGGGGTGTCGGTCGCCAGGGCCGCCACCCTCGCGTCCCTGTACCCGGAGCGGGTCGAACTGGCCCTGCAGTTTCTGGAGCAGCGGCGGATGAACGCTGGCGGCACTGTGCGCAACCCTGGCGGTCTGGTCGCTGACTATCTGCAGAACCCTGAGAAGTACGCCGTCCCGGCCGAGTTCACGCCGCCCGCGCAGGCCAGGCAGGAGCAGGCGGTCCGTCGCCACCAGAAGGCCGAGCATGAGGCGCAGCAGCAGGCTGAGGCGCACCTGGAGCGTCTCGGCAGCGCGTCCCCCGTTGAGCAGTGGGAAAGCCAGCGCTCGACCCTGCAGCTCATCCTGAAAAAGCAGCTCAATGCAGACCAATGGTCACAGCTCGAAGCGCTCGCCTGTGCCGGCGAGATCCAGGCGGTCGACCTGACCCGGACGCTGATCGCCGCGACCGCCAGCACGGGCCTGAAGGAAGCGGTCGATCAACTCAGGCGGCGCCTCAATCCGTTGCTGCCGCTCGAGCTCTGAGACTGGAACGGTCCTAGAGTAGAGTGCGCGCCACGGCAGCCGTCAGAGCAGGTCCTCGACACTGACAGGCGGGGTTGCCCGGCGCGCCGAGTCTCGGGTGCCCTCATGTCTTCAACGCCCTCCTGCGACCCCGACGATCCGTATCCGCACGCGGCCGACCTCGCCGTGACCGGCGATGGGAAGGGATTGGTGCGGCCCGTGGGCAGCCCCCTGACCCTGCACGTGTTGGACGAACACGCGGGCGGGTCCGTGGAGTTCACGTGGCGGCCGCGCAACGTAGCAGAGGGCTGCCGCGCGCCAGCGCCCGTCGGGCACACTACCCCGGGCCGTCCGACCCTCGCCCCGCACGACGTGGTGACGTGCCTCGCCGACCTGCCCGCATGGCTGTGCGTGTCCACCGCGTATGCAGCTTGGCGCTGGAGACAGGTGCAGGCGATGGCCAAGCGCCCGGCGGCGTCACCCGGACCAGTCGAGCAGGACCATGGAGCTCCGGAGCGGCTCCGGCTCCTAGGCCCATGCCCCTGCTGCCCCTGTCCTCTGGCCCCGTGCACACCTCACAGGCGCCGCGCCCGGTGACATCGGCGTGACGAGGCGTACCGGAGAGTGAACTGCAGGTGCGCGGCGCCCAGGGCTTCGGACGTGGCCGCCGCGTTCCGCAGGGAGGTCGCTATGGCGACGATGTTGAATGTTCTGGGGTTCACGCTCCTGCTCATCGGACTGGTCAGGATGGTACGCGCCAAAGCCCGGAGGCGGCCCGTATGGCGAGCAGGATGGCGGTTTCTGGCCGGTTGGGTGGTCCTGTCGTTCCTGGCCCAGGCGTTCAGCCCTGCACCGCCCAACCGCGCGGCCACTGCCTCTGAGTCACCCGAACGCTCCGCCCAGACGCCACCCTGGCCGCCCACGATCGACGACATGCTCGATCAGTGCTGGCAGGTGGCGATCAAGGCCTCCCGCGTTACCCCGACGCTGATCCCGGAAGTTCGAAAGGTGTATCAGGATGACCGGGGGTACGTCATCTCGGGGACGGTGCAGGTGGGTGAGCGCAGTGAGATCTTCGATTGTTCGAGTACGGCGCCTGGGCAGGCGGTCTTCGGTCCTGGTAGCGGGGTGGACGAACAGAGGTTTCGGGACGTGATGGCCAACCGTCCGGTGCCGGCCGTCGCCGCGGCCGAGCCGGCACCGGAGCCTGAGGCGGCACCCGCTCCGGTCGCTGCGGCGTCTCCAGCCCAGAACGTGCCGACCGCGCAGGCGCTCGCGAACCTCGGAGCGGATCCGAAGAGTGAACGCGTGCTCGACACCAGCTCGGGTGAGGGCCGCGTGTACCACACGTGGGACGTCCCGCGCTGGGGCCAGCGGGTGAGTGGCGTGCGGCGCGGTGCGGCGGACTGGTGGATCAAGATCACAGGCCCCAGCCTCGGCGCGGACGATCTCGCGTCCGCGGATCAGCGGCGCGAGATCGCCAGCAACGGGGTCGCGATCACCTACCTGATCACGGGCGGTCCCCTGCGCGGTCACGTCATGACGGTGAGCGACCCGGCCATCAACCTCTACTCCCCAGCGTGGTACGCCACCGACGTCAAAGGCACGCTGGTCGGAGAAACAGAGTGACGTCCCCGGTCACACGAGGCGGTGCACGTGCGGGCGCTGCGCGCCCCGGACCCTCAGGGCGTGGCTGACCCCGTCACCAGGTGCGCCGCGACCACCCAGGCGCCGGTCATACTCTGAGGGTATGACCGCCGTCTCCTCGACCGGGACCTCAAGTCCGCACAACCAGCAGGCGTTCGAGACGTGTATCGCCCTGACCCTGCAGATGATCGCCAGCATCGAGTTCGCACCCACCACCGGAGCGTCCACGGATCCGGAGCTGACCGTGGCGTTTGCGGGGCAGGTGGACCGGCACGCGCAAGACATCGCCCTGATGGCTGGGCACGCCGGCGCGGACGTGGAGGGGTTGGGCGCCGGCGTGTACGGGCAGCTGTGTGCAGTCCGGGACGAGCCGGTACAGGCGGCGTATCACGCGCTGCACTCCGCGGCGTACCTGGGGCTGAGGGGCGGCCTGACCACCGCTGCTCTGCTGGGCGCAGTGGCGTACGCTCTACGCCGCGCCGCCCTGCGGACCGAGCGGCTCCTGCACTGACCCGGTGCTGGCCGTCCCTCGCTAATCAGGAGGGGCCGTGACGTTCCGGTCAGCGCAGGCTGACGCTTGGCCTCCTGTTGCAGCGTGGTGAACAGATCACGAGCCAGCTCATCCTCGACACGGTTGTTCTCCTGGATGCGCTTCCAGCGCAGAAACGTGCACCACTCCTGCGTGAGGAACTCGCAGTACGCGATCAACACCGTCCAGCGCCGAGGGGAGCAAGGGAAGCAGGACGTCTGTCTGCGGTATGAGCATCGTGGAAGACGCGGGCCACGGTGCGGGTCTTGGAGTCCATCGGGGCGTCCCTAGGGAGATGGAGCGCAATCTTGCGATGCAGCGTGGACTCCGCCTGAAGCGTCGCCAGGAGCACTTCCGCGAGACGCTTCAGGGCATCAAAGTGGCGATGAGGGAGATGGGCTTTGAGGTGGGCGGCTTGCGTGTCAGCATGCAGTCGGGCAGGATCCGGGATCGTCACAGGCCAGGATGCTGCCTATTGTCATCCTGCACCGCGTCCAGGGCGCTATTCGACCTGAAATGTAGGGTGGGCCGCTCTGGGCGCAGGTGCTCGCCATCGTCGTGACGTCCCTGATCGTGCTGAATCAGAACACCGCCACGACCCTGCACATGGCCCTGGCGGATACCAGGCTCATGCTCGGCCTCCTGGACCGCGCAATCGCCATCAAGGAAGAGGAAGCCAGAGCCTATCCCGTGCGGCAACTTCGTCCCTGCGCTGAGCGGTGAGAAATCAACGGCCGCGCAGTGCGACAAGTGCGGGCCGAACTCCACGATACCCGGATGGTCGCTTTGGTGAGGCAGTGGAGGACGCCTTCCCATCTCTGAGCTGGTCTGCCGTTCTGGTCGGCTGGCCGACCCTGTACTTGTCCGTGGCGGAGGTTCGGGCACTGGCCGAGGCGCGTCTGCTGACCGCTTCCGGTGCGGCGCTCATCCCCATGTCCGACCTCGCCGGCCTGCGCGACGGCGCGCACCGGCAGGAGGGACAGGACGCCCTCACGCGCCTGGCCGCCTTGGAGGAGCTGCCCGTGTTCTTCGCGCGGCGGGAATGGCTGGTGTACCTGTTGGAGCAGGAGATGGCCCGCCTGCCGGAGATTCGGGACACGGAGGAGCCCGAACTGACGGCCGACTGGCGGGTGCAGGCCCTCAAAGAGTTCTGGGAGGCAAACGACCGACCGCTCGATCTGCCGGTCATCAACCCCTTGATCCGGTCCTACGTCGGCCTGGACGAACAGCCCGGTGGCCTCGACCTCACGGTGGACGACCTGCGCCGCTGGATCCTGGAGCAGCGCACGCTGCTGCGGGTCGTGACGGGGCTCGTCCATGCGGGCCGGCAGGCCGAGGTCAAGGTGATCGCCCAGGCGTTCGAAGCCGCGCAGTTCCACGCCGCAGCGCACCTCGACGTGGTCCGGACCGAACTCTCCATCCATCAGCACCACGCCACCGGACGTCAGGAGCCGGCGTTCTGGGACAACGTCCATCTGGCCAATACGGTCACCCTGCAGCACCGGCGTGCCCGGTGGGAACAACGCCAGACTGAAAGAGGTCAATGAGCCTGCCTGGGCAGCGGCAGGCGAAGCGTGGAGATCATGTCGGCTTGCCGCTCACCATTCGTCCACGACGTCACTGAGGTGCTGGTCGTCCCACTTCGCGTAGATTCGCGTGGTCTCCAGGCCGCTGTGGCCGAGGTGACGGGCCACGTCCTCCAGGTTGTGCGTGGCCTTGTACAGCCGGGTGCCGGCGGTATGCCTCAGGGCGTGGGTGCCGAGGTACGGGACGCCTGCTTTCTCGGCCAGGACTTTAAGGCGTTGCCGGGCGCGGGTGGTGGTGTACGCGAGGAGGCGGGGCTCATCGGCGGGGGCCAGGAGGCGCCAGTCCTCCAGCGCCCGGACGAGGCGCCGTGACAGGGTGACCCGCCGCCGCTTACCTCCCTTGCCCCGCTGGACGGTCAGGCGCCGGGTCCCACAGTCGACGTCGGCCCAGACCAGGGCGGTACTCTCCGCGACGCGAAGGCCCGCGTGCCCCCCGAGCAGCACCAGGACGCGGTCCTGCACGTCCGCACACGCCAGCAGCTTCTCGAAGTCGCTGTCCGAGTAGGGGCGCCGCCGTTCCCAGGGTGCCGTCGGATTGCGTCCGGGCCGGGCGTCCACGAAGACGTCGTCTTTCATGGCGCCCGCCCAGCGCAGCGCCGCCGTCAGGGCGCGGGCCGCCGCGAGGTAGACGGTGACCGTCGACGGAGCGCGCTTGGCTTCCAGCAGGCGGATCCAGAGCTGGGCCTCGTCGGACGTGAGGCGCAGCAGCCCGCCCGTGCTCGACTCAACGTAGCCCAGAAAGGCCCGTACGCCGTGCGTGTAGGTGCGTTGGGTCTGCGGCGAGGTGCGTGCGCCGGCCGGGCCGAACAGTTGCCGGTGGGCTTGCAGGAGGTCGAGCAGCACGGCCTCGTCCAGATCACGGGCGGCTTCCAGGGCGCGGCGGCGGCGTTCCTCGGGCGTGAGGCTGACCCAGTGGCGCGAGACGGCCATCGCCTCACTGCGAAACAGGGCCAGGCTCAGTGGGGAGCGCAGGGCCGGCACGCCCGGCATGGGCACGTCCGCGGTCCAGTCGGCCTGACCTGTCTTCCGGTCCGTCACAGCGAGAGGTGGAGCCGCAGGGCCGCGTCGAGTTGCCTCACCTGCGTTGCGGTCAGGCGGCCAATGGGTGCCTGGCCCAGCTGCTCGAAGCGGATGGTACGGAGCTGTTCGGCCTGCGCCTTGCAGTCCTGACCGAGCCCTGTGTCTGACGCTGAAAGCAGGACCTGAAAGTCGTAGACCCGGGAGACCTTGCTGCTCACGGGCACGACGGTGACGGCGCCGGTGCCCAGCCGCTCGACGGTGCGGTTGAGGCTGTCGGCACTGACGATTACGACCGGGCCGAGCGGCTCTGCGCCGCCGGGCCTCGTGGGGTGGAGATCGGCGAGGTACAGATCACCGCGCCGCATCCGGGTCACCTCCCGGATCCACTGCGGGGAGGGCGTCCCAGCGTTCGGCGTCGCCTGAGGTGTGCCACTCCTCGAGAGCGCCGGCGTACTGCCCTTCGAGTTCATGTTCACGCAGCAGCGTGAGGGCACGGGCGACGACTTCGGACTTGGAGCGGACCTGATGCGACTTCTGGTACTGGGCCACGAAGTCCAGCAGCGTGCCGTCCAGACTGACGCTCAATTTCTCCACACTCATTCCGAAATTCTATCGGAAGAAAAGTACGAACAGCTCGCGTCTGCTGAAGCCGTTTACTCTTACGTTAAGAGTATTTAACATAAATAACACAACTAGGTCGTGTTGAACATGTGTTCCCCACCATGAACGGCTTGGCCAATATCGGCGGGCAGCAGTTCGACCAAGCGAGCCACGACCTGCTCCGTCCTCCCTTCACCTCGCACACGTCCCCAAGCGTCTTTCACCCGGAACGAATCGCCATAGGAAACAGTCCAAGGCAGATCACGCGTGAACGGGTAGCCTGTACAACGGCTGAAACCCAGCATCACATGGCATTTCACGGGCATGAGCTGGCGTAGCTCCAGTCGTTGCCACGCCGCTTCTACCAACGCCCGAGTCCCCACGCGGCCGGTGATCTGTCAAGGGTTTGGTGGAGCCTCAGTTCAGGATGTAAGCCTGCTCCTCGAAGGCCGTCGGTGACTGATACCCCAACGATGAGTGACGACGGCGACGGTTATAGAACACTTCAATCCACTCGAACACCTCTGTCCGTGTCTGGGCACGGTCCCACTGCGCTTCGCCAAGCCCCATCTCCGTCTTCAATGTCGCAAAAAAGCTTTCCTGGACAGCGTTATCCCAGCATTCTCCTGCCTCGCTCATACTCTGAATGGCCTGCAATCTATCCAGCGCCTGCTGGTACACATCGCTCGTATACTGGCTCCCTCGATCCGAATGATGCAGGAGTCCGCCTGGTGGGTTCCGACGAGCCACCGCCATCTCCAACGCCGCTGTGACCAGCGGCGTCTGAAGTCGCTCATTCAGCGCCCAGCCGACAATTTTCCTCGAGTACAGGTCCATGACCGTCGCCAGGTACAACCAGCCTTCACGGGTGGGGACATACGTGATGTCCGTGACCCACTTCTGGTTCGGGCCGTCCGCAGTGAATACCCGATCAAGAATGTTTTCTGCGGCTGGGCGCGAAGATTTCGCTTTCGTTGTCGTGCGGACCTTCCGTTTCCCACGCGCGACAAGCTGTGCTTGTCGCATGAGTCGCCGAATCCGCTGACGACTGACCTGCTCTCCCTGTGCTTTCAGGTCGGCTTGGATGCGCAGCGCCCCGTATGTTCCCCGGCTCTCCTCGAAGCTGGTCCTGATTTTCTCGATCAGCACGCGGTCTTTTGTGATCCTCTTACACTCCGGCCTTCCCCGCGCAGCGTAGTACCCGCTAATGCTCACGTCCAGAATCCGGCACATCAGTTCCACTGGGAACTCGTTCTGGTGCCCCTCGATGAACTTGAAGATCAGGGCTGCTTCGCGAAGAAGGCCAGTGCTTTTTTCAGGATATCCCGGTCCTGTCGTGCAATTTCCAGTTCCCGCTCCAGTTCCTTGAGTCGAGCCTCCTGTAGTGAAAGGGCGGGGATGCCCCGCCCGGTGAACGCTGGGCGGCCGGCGGCCGTCTGGGTGTCCTGCTGCTGCTTCCACCGGACGACGTAGTGAGGGGGAACGCCGAGGTCACGGGCAATCTGGGCGCAACTCTTTCCGGTCGTGCGGACCAGCCGGACGGCTTCTTGTTTGAACTCAGCGGTAAATTTCTGCTTGGGTACGGACATTCTGTCCTCCAGTGTGGATCACACTGAACTTACCCTCCACCAAACTCTATCCAGTTCACACTTCCCGGAGGCTGAGCAGGGTGTGGGAGCGGCGCCACCCCTGTTGTTGACGGTGCCTGCCGATGAACCGTATCGCTTGAGGATCGTGGTGGGCGATGAAACCGGCTTCGGAGTCGAATCGTGGTCTGCGCAGGTCCCCCTGCCGGAAGGCGCATTACAAGCGCTTGACGAATTGTCTGACGGCTGGACATTGCCGAATGAGGTTTCGGACGGCTTTTTCAACACTTGGAGAGCCTTTGAGGGTGTGGCGCTGATGGGGGTCGCGTCGTCCATGGATGGTTCACGTGTTGTGTTCGCCCATTCGAGGGTTATGCAGTGGGCCCAGACGCTGAGCTACTTCATCCTGTTGCTGCGGGTGGCCGAGGAACGGCTTCCGGACTCATGGGTACGGAGCCGCGTAGCACGAACGCATTTCATGCTGCAACCCGATCTGTCGCACAGACGCTAGCCGACAAACTCTAGCGCCTTGAAGGCCACCAGAACCGGTGGAACCGGGCGAGCGGATCCGGACCGGGTTCTGGTCGACTTTGCCGTACGCGATCCTGATCTGTCGGTTTTTTCAGGCCGCATCACGCAACGTGGAGGCAAGAGTGGCCAGTTCCATCGTCTGAGGTGAATCACGGCCGGCTTCTGCGATGTGAAAGAGCAGACACTGAACCATCTGGCTCGACGGCCTGCACGACAGCCAGGGCTTCAATCGCCTCGATCTGGTCCGGATCGACGTCTCCGGAAACCAGTCCATACCGATGAAGGAACTTGCTGTCGATGTCGCGCACCCCAGCCCGGTGGAGCAGTTCGAGTACGGCTTCACCGGCGGCTTTGTCCTCTGCTTCGTTGAGGTTCACGGTGATGTGCACCAGCATGGGTCGCCTCCTTGGTCCGGTGGACGCGCTGTTACGTGGTGGGATCCTGTTTTTTGAGGCTGAGCTTCAGGAGTGGCCGGATGGCTTCCGTGGAGCCGAGCCCCAGGTGCTGACGCAGCTGCTGGCGGCTGTGGAGCAGGTGCTGGTCGGTGTTCTCGAGCAGGCGTAGGCCGGCGGCGTTGCGCAAGGCCTGCCAGGCGCGGTAGGTGACGCCGGCGCGCCGGCACAGGAAGAACAGGCGTTTGCGGAGGAAGAACTGGGCTTCAATGTCGAAGACCCGTCCGGTGGTGCTGAACAGGGCGGTGTGACCGCGCTGACGGCCCCACTGTTCCAGGGCGGTTCGCAGGTCCTCGCTGATGTTCACGGTGCGGTTGGTGGTGCGTAGGGTACCGCCAGTCAGATCGAGGTCCTTGAAGGTCAGTTTCAGGACTTCTGGGCCGGTCAGGCCGCCGTGGGCGCCCAGGAGCACGAGCGCGCGTTCTTCGAGCGTCGCATGACGCAGCAGCTGGGCGATCTCGTCGGCGGTGTAAGCTTGGCGGTGTTCTTCGGGATGGTTGATGACGCCGATGATGCTGCGGTAGGGATTGCCGGAAACCAGGCCTTGGTCGTACAGGATGTCGTAGAGGGTGCGCACCTGAGTCAGGCGATTCTTGATGGTGGCCGGAGCGTAGTGGGTGATCAGCCAGTGCCGGTAAGCTGCGGCCTGGTGGAGGTCGGCGTTCAGGACACTGCGCTGTTCCTGCTCCACCCATTTGAAGTAAAGCCGGATGCCACTGACGACGTTGATGTGCGTGGAGGTGCCGGGCGGGCTCGCGAGGTACGGGGTCAGCGCATCGGTAGCAGCGGCATACGCCCGCTGCACGATCAGGTGGCGCAGGGCAACGTTGACCTCCGGCATAAACCTCAATATATAGGAGTAATCGGCCAAAAAAGCCACGTGTTCGGGCTGTTTTTTGAGCTTTTGCTGCTGCATAGGCGTGGTGAAAATTGGTATCGGTCTCAGCTTCATTGCTTGTCTTCCTATATATTGATACCCCCACTCCGGTTGGCGACTCGCACCGGCGATTCTTTGTCCAACTCGACTTCGGTACCCCTGGAAGAGTGGTCCTAGGCCCCTCAAGGCCCACTACTCGCTCCCTACTCAGCGGCGAGGAAAAGCGGCGCTGCGATAGAACGTGACGGTTGATTTCTGGATATCGAAGCGAACGCGCTGCCAGTCCAGGGTCGTGCCCCCTGGCGCCTTGACGTAGATGTCGACGGACCGTGCCGTCTTCGGCACCCGCTGAGGCGTCGCCGTGTTGCGGTAGAACAGGGCCTTCAGCGGACCACCGTCGACGCTGACGCCGACCGTGAGCGGCATCACCGGGAGGCCGGCAGCATCGAACGTCAGCTGGCGCTCAGCGAGGTCAAACACCACGTTCGAGGCGTGGGGGACGGCCCCATACGATCTGTTTTCCAGAACGATCCTGCCGGTGTTGCGGTACCCGTCCCGGAACACGTTCGCAAACGCACTGAACTGCCGGGCCGTGACTGTCAAGGTCCGGGCCTTCGGATCAGGTTTGAAGACGAACCCGCAGAAGGCCGTCAGGCGCGCAGGGCCGCCACTGAAGAACTCGACGTTGACCGTCTCGGGTTCAGCTGGGAACGCGGCCTGCGTGCGGTAACTCGCCCGCTGCATGCCCGCCAGCATCAGGCCGGCGCAATCGGCGGGCGCGGCCGCCTGCGCCGGGACAGAGATCAGGAGAAAGGGAAGAAGAAACCGGGCTGTCATGGGTCAGCACCTCCAGAAGCAGTCTACATGACTTTAAGTGATATGACTTTAATTGCATGGTCGCACGGCTAGCCCTCTCGGCACCCTGAAGCAATGGCGAAAACGGACAAGGGACCGACCGAATCGAGGTTGACCTTCGGGCGCCGGCTGCGCGAGGAACGGCAGCGGCGAGGCCTCACCCTCGAAGACCTCGCCGCTGCCAGCGGCATCACCTGGTCCTACATCGCGCAGGTCGAAGTCGGACGCCGCAACATCAGCGTCGACAACATGCACCTGCTGGCCGCAGGCCTCGGCCTGACCCTGCGCGAACTGTTGTGAGCGGAGCTGCCTCGCCACTCACGGGTGGGCGTCCCACACCACGTCCAGCGGCTCCACCTCGTCACCCAGCCACCGGTACGCGGCGGCCGAGAGCCGCTCTTCACGCCGCCCGACGCTCAGCAGCACGTGCAGGTCGTCGAACAGCGCGGTGCGCCGGCCGGCCCGCAGCCACGTCAGGTCCTGCTCGAAACCGGCCACCTGATTGTCCGGCGCGATGATCCAGCTGCCCACCCAGTTCATTGGCGGCCCACCAGCGGCGGCCAGCGCGTCCGCCCAGCCCACCGCGTACCGGGGATCGGCATCCAGGGGCGACTGGCAGGACAGCCACCAGGCGTAGCCCTGTGGAGCCGCGAACCGGATCTGCAGCGCCTCACCCTCACACCAGCCGAACAGCAGGCCGCCGCGCCAGCGCCCTGCGCTGGTCAGTTGCGTCAGCAGCGACGCCTTAGCCTCGCGGTGCACCTGCACGCGCTCAGGCACCGACCACTCCGTCACTCGCGCCACTGGACCGGCCGGCAGGCCCAGGAGACGCTGATGCACACGGGACGTCACAGACCCTTCCATCTGAACATGAGTTCTCCTTTGGGCGGACCGCGAAAGACGTTAAGGGGCGCTCCATCCCTCCTACCACCGCACCCGACCGGGTGAACATCCGTTGCTGGCGTCAGCGTTGCGGTTCCGACACTGCCCCTGCGGTCCCGCGCGGGAGGGAGCCGATGGCCGCTCGGCGGCACCCTGCGGCCTGGCCGTGGACGCCCAGGTGAGCATCATGGCGCAGCCTGTACGAGCTGCCACACGCTGTTCAGGCTGTGTCCGCGAGACGGATACCCTCACTCCAACGTAAGCCGTGATCGATGTGACTGACCCCACCGTCATCAGTACCACTCCCCCGAGGCAAGGGCAACTGCGGCCCTTGTGATCCCGCTGAGTGCTGGCTGGACCTTGAACAAGGCTGCCCTTTGAGAGCGCTAGGGCATCAGGATCAGGGGCTTGAGAGGGGAACGAGCGTGAGCGGACGCACCTTTCCGTGCCCAGCACAGCCCTGCGTCCAAGGCCGCTCGACACGCGAGCGGCAACCCTCAGATTCAAGGTCCTGCGGCCCGCTGGCGTCGGGAGGAACCAGCAGGCCTGCACATTGCTGCGGACGCCAGTTCTGGGCTAACTGGCCCCACTGCTCGAGGGGGGGAACCGGTGAAATCAGCAGCCCGTCTGTGTCACGAAGCGAGTCGTTGGCGACTCGTTCTCGAACCACGACGCACCGAATCCATTAGCCAGTTGCATGGTGTATATCTCTTCGCTGGCATTCATAAAGCCCATGTACGAGGGCTTGTTGATGAAGTAGATGGCCGACTGCCCACGGACGGCAGACGTGCAGGCTCTGAAGACTTTCTCAGCGCTCAATCCCTGGAGTGGCACCCCCGAAACGAAGCTGAAGAACTCCAGCGCAAAAGACCCGTCTTCAACGCTGTCCTGAGCAGGGGGGTAACGCAACCCGGCTCGTACGACGGTCGTGCCCATCCTGGTGAAAAACACGAGGTAGTCATCCAGACCGTACGTCTGACCCCTGAAGCCGCTCACCTTGTAATACACCTCGTTGATCTCGGTGCTGACCTTGATGCTGCCGGCCAGGAAGCACTTGTACTGCCTGCAGAAGGCGCTTTTCATGAAGTCGGTGCTGGATCCGATGTAGGCAGGTTTCACCTGAGCGTGTGCCATCCCGAGGCCAACAGCACAGACCGCAGCAATCCTACTCAATGTTCGCATGCCTCAGGGTACCGGCTCGCTCAGGCCAGTGTCAGCGCAACCTCAGGCCCACGTCCACGGCGCACCACGGCCCGCAGATGAGCACGTGCCGGCATCGTGCGCGGTGCCGTTCCTCAGCGCGGCGATGATCCACAACGTCTTCGCGCTCAGGCGTGAGAAGGTTGCGGCCTTCACGACTCACCGCACCTGGGCATGGAGCAGCGCGAGCAGCAGTTCTGCCAGCCGGGCCGCTGGAACGCTCAAAGCAGGGCGCTCCAGGACGACGCGCGACATCATGTCCCGGCTGGGAGCGTGGTAGAACAGTACGCTGACCTGACCGAGCTCGCCTCCCAGGAAGTACTTCACGGCGTACTGGACGTCGGTCTCCTTCCCCTGGAGCGACAACCCGAACAACGGCGCGAGCTCGCGCAGGCGCCCCTCAATCAGGTCGTAGATCGTCCCGACGGGCCGCCCCAGGAAGGGCACCTCGAATACGTACGATCCGCGGGTCGGCCCCTCAGGCAGGATGAGCCACGAGAAGTCTTCACTGGAGATCTCGAGGGCGGCTTCCAGCTCCGCGCGGGTAACGATACCGCGCTGGCCCGCCAGTAGGGCGTCTAGGCCGGTGCCCTCGGCCTGCGCAGCACGTGCCCGCACGCGGAGGGCGCTGCGTAGCATCTCGTGGTACGCGTCGCTGGCGGGCAGCACACTCAGCTGCCCACCGGTGAAGCGGTGGAAAGTTTCGAAGTTCACGAACTTCGTCCCACGCGCCTTGCCCTGCGCTTCTCGGGTGTCGCTGGCGTAGACCATGACGCCGAACGCGTCCTCCAGCATGAACGCGAGTTCGGAGCGCATGAACGCCAGCAGTTGCACCGCGACCTTGATGGGCGAGCCGTCACGGATCACCACGAATGGCCGGTCGAAGCGGGCGTTCAGGGTCCTGACCAGGCCTGCGGCATGCTCGTCTGCCGCCACGAGGAGCCGCACGTGCAGGCGCTCCTCGGACGGCTCGTGGATCTTGAGCGTACTTACCCTGAGCTCGGACAGGGCCTCGTCGAGAGCGGCGCGGGTATAGGGTTGACGGATCTGTCGCTGGGTCATGCATCTCCAGTCCACATGCCAGTGGTCGAGGGTGATCCGGGTCGCTGGTCGCGCCTGGTCGAAGGGGGCTAGAGGCGGCTCGTGCGGAATCTGAGGGAAAGGGTGAGTGGGCGTCGGCCTGACGGCCTGATGGAGGCGGCGCGCCAGGGTCCAGGTGCCACGCAGAGTCATCCTTCAACAAGATGGCAGGTGCGCGGAACAAGGCGTGTCACGTGCTGGGCTGCGGCGCTCCCTGAACGCGCACGGCGCCGCTTCCCGGGGGGAGCTCACCGCAGGAGGTTCACCCAGGTCGTGGCCGCGAGGACGACGGCCAGCAGCACCTGGAAGATCATGAGCTGCCCGGTCTTCCGCTTGGTGCGGCGGAGATCGGCGCGCAGGGTGGAAACGGCGGCGTTCATGGCGGCGAGTTGCTTCTGATGCTCCGCCTGCTGCGTGTGCAGGTCACCTGTGAGTGTCTGGAACTTCTGTTCCATCTTCTCCTCCTGACGCCGCTGTTGACGCAGCAGTTCCTGCTGCGCGGCCTGCAACGCCTCGGTGCGGTGCTGCTCGGCCCTGTCGAGGAGGGCTTCCATGTCGCGCTTGAACTCGTTCTGCCAGCGCTCGCTCTTGGCAGCCTGTTCCTGCCAGCGGCTCCGGAGGACCTCCGCTGTTCTCTGCAGTTCACGCTCCTGGTCTTTCAGCCAGAGGCCACTCTGGGTCCGTTCGTCCCCGAG
The DNA here is from genome assembly GCF_014648135.1 of Deinococcus sedimenti. Classification (NCBI taxonomy): domain Bacteria; kingdom Thermotogati; phylum Deinococcota; class Deinococci; order Deinococcales; family Deinococcaceae; genus Deinococcus; species Deinococcus sedimenti. The sequence goes on from NZ_BMQN01000015.1 coordinate 17,646, forward strand.
CGACTGGATGAGCGCCGCGCTGCTCTGTTCGAGGGCGGCGATGAACGTGCTCGCGTCCTGGAGGGTGACCCGGGCCTGTTCGGTCCGCTCGTTCATCAGGTCGTACTGCCGCGCCATGTCCTCGAAGCGGGTGCGGATGGCGGTGAGTTGCCCGATGTGCTGCGCGGCGCTGCGGATCAGTTCCAGGGAGGCCCGGGCTTCCTCCGCGACGTAGTCCAGGTCGGTGATGTGAGCGGCTTTGGTGTCGATGTGTGTCATGCGGTGACTCCCAGGTGTTCGGCGAGGTCTTGCAGTGGTGTGAGCACCTCGTCGACCAGTGCAGCGTGGGCGGTGCGGAGGCTCCGGTAGCGGCGCACCGTCTGAAGGCGGCGGTGCGGCTCGGAGTGCTCCCCGAAGAGAGCCAGCGCTTCGTCTTCCAGCCACTGCAGACCCGCGGGGGTATGCAGCGTCCCGTCGGCCCGGGTGACCCAGGAGAAGGCTTCCTCAGGCTGGGCGCGTTTGGCGGTGTCGTAGAAGAGGCGCTGCGCGTCCGGCCCGGCCCCGGTGCGTGCCGCTTCGGTGAAGCCCTGGGCCAGGTGAGCCAGCGCGGCGGCCTCGAAGCCGGGGCGGAGGAGACGCAGCGTGCCGGCCAGGAACAGTGCGGAGAGGTTGGCCGGCTCGTGCTCCAGCTGATTGGCGGCGCGGGCGCCCAGGCCGACCACCGCGCCGTGCTGATCGGCCAGTGCTACCAGAGCGGTCAGGGCCTCAGGGTCGAAGTGTCGCATCACGTCCGGGAGGCGGCGCGTGATCTCGTCGAGGTGAGCGTCTTTTGGCGCGACCACGGCGCTGGTCCGCTGGAAATTGAGGTCCGGAACGCACACGTCGCAGAATCCGCAGTTGTAGTCGTCCGGCAGGTGATCGACCGCGTCGAAGATGGAGCGGATGATGACCCGGCGGCAGACGCGCTTCCCAGCGTCCGCACCGTGTGGCGGGCGGGCGTACTCCAGCTCGTTGGTCAACATCCGGTACCGCATCCGCTGAATCCGCCCGTACACCTCGTGAATCAGCACGGCCAGCGCGCGGGTCAGCTGAACCGGATCCTGCCGCCCGACCCCGGCGTCCCGGTTCTCACCACCGGACACCGTGAGGCCGACGGCCCGGTACATCCCCTTGATCGCCTCGTCCGTCAGGCCGAGGTCGTCCCGCAGGTGCGCCGTGAGCCGGTCGCTCACGGCTGCGATATCCCATGTCCGGCGCTCGACTTCAAACCGCACCGTGCGGCGCTCCTTGTACTGCAGGGTGTAGTCCCCCACCACCCCGAGTTGCTGCAGTCGGAAGAGCGACATCTGAGTCGCTTTGACCTCCTCCTCCTTCCAGACGTCAAAGGCGTTGCCTTGCGCCAGCTTGGGCAGCAGGCTCACGGCGGCCTCCACGTCTTGCTGCTCGCCCGGGTAACTGCCTTTGACGAACCGCGCCTGACGGCCGTAATCACACATGGGCTTGAGCCCGTAGGGACACTTGTGGAACTTCAGGTTGGTCGGATCTGACACGCAGGGCGGCTCCTGCGCCGCCTTCAGGTGCCGCTGGTAGCAGGTCTCGGTGGGCGGCTGGTAGATCAGCGCGGCGTGGGCATGCGCCCCGTCGCGACCCGCACGGCCGGCCTCCTGATAGAAGCCCTCCAGGCCGCTGGAGAGCGCGTGGTGCACCACGAAGCGGATGTTGCGCTTGTCGATGCCCATGCCGTAGCCCTTGGTGGCCACCAGCAGCGGAAACTTCCCGTCCTGGAACGCGTCCTGCCGTTCGATGAGCGTGTCCTCCCAGTGCCGATCGGTGACGATCTCCCGATCAGAGAACACGGCCTTGCACGCCAGGCACTGGCCACCGTACCGGCCGGCTACCCCCGCCTGGGCGAGGTCCTTCGCCGAGGCGCTCACGTAGAGGGCCGACCCGCACTCCGGGCAGCTGGTCGGGGCCGTGCTGGCATGCACCTGAATCAGATCCGGGTCGTGAATGATGCGCCGCTGCAGGCGGTCGGAAATGGCGTGCACACCCTCTTCCAGGGTGGTCTTGCCGTGCGTGTTCGCATACACGGCAAAGATGACCCCAGCGTGGGGATACACGTTGCGCGGCTGCAGCGGCACGAACTCCCGGAAGGGGATCTTCAGGGCGTGGGGAACGACGTGCTCGATCACATGGGCCAGCAGGTCCGCCTTGTTCGTGTGGTCCCCGCCCAGCGGATGCACCGACAGGCTGATGTTGGTCCGGTCACTGCTGGCCAGTTGCTCCACGCTGTCTTCTGAGAGCCCCAGGACCCGCAGGACGTCCCGGCGCACAGGTTCCGAGGCGGTCGCGGTCAGGCCGATGATGGGCACAGGCCGGCCGGACGCCTCCTGCAGGGCCTCCCGAAGCCGGCGGATCTGCAGGTAGGCGGGGCGGAAGTCGTGCCCCCACTCCGAGACGCAGTGCGCCTCATCAATGATCAGCGCGCCCACCGGCGTGCGCTGCATCGAAGCGCGCAGTTCCTCCGCGAACCCCTTGATCTGAAGGCGCTCCGGGGAGATGTAGAGCAGGCGGTAGGCGTGCGTGCGGAACCCTTCAAGCTTCCGGTTCTTCTCGGCGGTCGAGTCGTTGCTCGTGATGGCCTCGACACTGATCAGGCCCTGCCGGTGCAGGCTGTGGACCTGATCACGGATCAAGGCTTTCAAGGGACTGATGACGAGGGACGTGCGGGGCACCAGCATCGCGAACAACTGAAACACCAGCGACTTCCCGAATCCGGTCGGCAGCAACCCCAGTCCGGATTCCTGCCGCAGGGACCGCTGAACCAATTTGACCTGTTCCGGCTTCAGCTCAGGGACATTGAAAAATCTCCGGGTGAAGTAGTCGAGCAGGTCACGTCCGACCTGCGCGGGTTGGGCGTCCAGCGGTGGCGCGGCGTACGCCGCGCGGGTCTGCCGGGCCAGCGCCGTGAGGTGATGGGGGAGCAGGACCTCACCCGCGACGGCCGCGGGCCGCTGCAGGATCGTCACGGCGTCCGCGGGAGCGTCTTCATCGGTAAGCCAGGCGATGTTCACCCACGACCGGAGCGGGTCAGGCGTCACCGCGTTGGGATCAAGCGACTCGCCCAGGTACTCGCGCAGCACGGTCCGGTACAGCACCTCGTCTGTCGGCCGACGCACGGCGATGGTCAGCCGAGGCAGGCGCAGGGTGTGACCGTACAGGGCGGCCACCCGCTCCGCCACACCGATCAGATCAAGCAGCGCCAGTGGAAGCACCGGCAGGTGGGGCGCGTGATCGACGAGTGTGAGTTCCTCACGCCCGCCGGACGCCCAGGTCTCCAGCAGGGCGAGCAGCGCCAGCTGCATCTCCTGGAAGGCACCTGGGAGCGTGTCCAGCAGGGCGTCCACCCGACTCACGCTGGCGGTCACCGCCTGCGCGCCGGGCGTCCCCTTCGCCTCGAGCACCGGGCGCAGCACCGCGTCCTGACTCGCCCATTCACCCAGGACCGCGGCCGCCCGCCCAGACCGGATATCCGACAAGGAAAAGGGCAGGTAGTGGTACCCCGCGCTGCTGAGATCACGTTGCCGACTTTTTTCATCATCGAACCGCTCACTCGGGATGAAGTCCTGGCCGTGATAGCGCTCCCCTTCAATCTCCAGGGCGTACAGCTGCTGCCCACGCAGCACAAAGTCGATCCGGCGCCGTTTACCCAGCGAGTCCTGAAACGCCTCCTGAGGCGTCAGGAAGGAAAGCCCGGCCAATCCCAGCGCCGGGACGAAGGCCTCTTCGAGGAACAGACGCTCCGCGTAATGTTCATCCTGGCCCTGGGACGGCGGGCGAAGGTCATGCTGCCGGATGAACTCTTCCGTGCTCACGTACACCGCACGGTTCTTCCGGGCGGCACGGTCCCGCTGACGGCCGGATCGTTCGAGCCGCAGGTGCCAGTCCGTCACGCGGTCGAACTCACCCTCAGAGAACATCAAGGGGATGCACTGGGCGTGGGTGGACAGGACGTCAGGCGCAAGGCAGCCCGCCGCGCGGAGCACCGCGGACCGAACGGGAGCCGGGAGTGGCCCTAAGGGTTGTTGGGCCGTTGCCCCCAAGGTGGTCAAACCACCAACGGCGTAGACCAGGGACCAGAGGGGGGAATGAGAAGGCATGCCGACGCCACCGTAGCAGTAAAAAACCTGCTGTATGCGCGCAAATCCGTGATTCCGAAGTGACCGGGGGTCAGGACAGGGACGCTGACGTTCGCCCGCCGATCGGGCCAGCCCAAATGAGCCCAGCGTCCTTGATGAGCCGCGCCAAAAAACGGGTCCAGGTCTACCCGGAATCCCTGGCTGGACCGAGCCGCCCCCAGAAACGGGGCCACGTCACTGAGCTGCATGATGAGGTGATCACCGTCCCTCAGCGGTCAGCATGGGTTGAGCTCGAGAGAGCCCCCAAGATTGGGCATGCCTCCAAGACGACGCGCCGGCGAGGGAACCGTCCATCCGATCCGCTGGAACGGCCGCATCGTGAGTTACCGCGGCCTGGCCAGTTACGTCGACCCGGTCACCGGAAAGCAGCGGCGCCGGTCGGTCAGCCGCGCCACCCGCGCGGAGGCGGAACGGGCTCTAAAGGATCTGCAGCGCACACTGCCGCAGGTCACTCGACGCCGCGCCCGGACCGCGACGCCCCCGACCCTGCCGCCCGCGTCAGACCCCACTTCCCTGCACGCCTACCTGCTTCGCTGGCTGACCTACAAGGAGCGGGATGTCCGGCCGTCCACCTACCGGCTGTACGTGATTGCCCTGCAGCCGGTGGTGCCGGTCCTGGGGGCCACGCCCCTGACGGAGGTGACGGTGCTCGGCGTTGAGGAACTGGTTCGCGTCCTGCACCGCGAGCGCGGCCCCCAGGGCGCGGGGCGCTCCCTGCACATCCTGCGCATGGCGCTGCGGCAGGCGGTCCGCTGGCAGCTCGTCCCCGCAAACGCCGCGCAGGACGTCCGTAAACCGAGAGTCGTCCGGCCGGAGACGCTCGTGTGGACGCCGACCCAGGCCGCCCGGTTCCTGCAGGCGGCGAGCACGCACCGCCTATACCCGCTGTTCGTGCTGGCCCTCAGCACCGGCCTGCGGCGCGGGGAACTGCTGGCCCTCCACTGGGGCGACGTGGATCTGGACGGCCGGGAGATCACGGTCCGGCACAACCTCGTCAAGGACGCCACCGGTCACTACGCGATCGGCGCGCCGAAGACCGACGCGGGGCACCGGCGGGTCCTGCTGGCCGAGGACGTGGTCGGGATTCTCCGGGCGCACCGGCGACTCGAGTGCCGCGGGCGGCGCTCGCCCCGTCCGGACGACCTGGTGTTCACGGCCGCGTCGGGGCAGCACGTGCAGGGCCGCCACCTCGACCGGACCTACCGGGCGTTGACGGAGCAGGCGGGCGTGCCGAGGATCCGCTTTCACGACCTGCGCCACACGGCCGCGAGTTTGCTGATGCGGCGCGGCGTGCCGCCCAAGGTGGTCGCCGACCGGCTCGGACACGCGGACGCCAGCTTCACGCTGAAGGTCTACACGCACGTGTACGACGACCAGCGCGCCGCCGCGGCCCTCCCGCTGAGCGAGCTTCTGAACGCACCGGAGCAGCCACGTATCCCCGTTTCCTCTCGGGATCAGCGGGAGGCCGGGCTGGACGCCCTGCGGGAGCTGCACGAGGCATTGGGCCGCTTCCTGGCCCGCGCGCCCGACTGGGCGCAGGCCGCCCTGAGCGAGTTGATGCAGCCACGAACCTGAACGGAAATCCCGGCGCGCCGAACGCGGTGGCACCTCCAGCGGCTGGCGGGTGACCGGAGGTATAGGAGCACCGGGTGCCCGGGAACCGTCCAGAGCCTGGAGATCGTTGCCCCGTTGCGGCTGACCTCTACTATGACGAGCTGACGGTCATGACGACTGCCGGGAGCGTTTGGGGAATGGTCTGCGGCCGACGCTCACTCCTCAGTTTTGTTCGCCTGGTAAGCAGCTTCGAAGTCTGCAAGAATCTTGCGGTTCCCGAGGCTTTGCAGCCCGAGACTCAACAGTTTCTTCACTTCAGGGAAGTAAGGCTCATCGGTAATGTCTTTTTGGAAGCCCCGTTTCAACGTTGTCCGGCCGGTCAAGGTCACACGGAAGTCGTCTGCATCCCGGGCATACCTGCAGCGCGTATCCACGATCCGCTGGTAGAGGAAGTACCGCTTTTCACGGGCTGAGGCGCGGCCCACGCACCAGATGACGCCTCCCTCGTTCGCGGCACGTTCAGCGACCGCTTCCTTATTGGTTGCGATGACGCCACTGCTGGCGACTTCCCCACGAAAGCCTCGACCCATCGTGGCTGGGTTGTGGTAGAAGCTGAGGCCCTACGCTGATCCAGGGCGCATCTGAACACCGTGTCGGCGCACGTGTTTCAGATGCACCATTCTGCTGAGCTTCTCCCACCGGGAAACGCGTGAATCCTCCCGCTGCGCGTTCGGGAGAAGCCCCTTGAGTCCCCGTCTTCAAGGGCGAAGGCATGCCCGGCGGCTCCCGGATGCGCGAGCGAAGCGGCCAGGGTGGCCGCTTCGCTCTGGGGACCTGTAGGCCGCCTATCCAACCTCGAGCAAGAGGGGCTGGCGCGCGCCTGCCGGCGCCCCGAGCAGCGCACCGATCCGGTCGGCGGGGGCATTCGCGAGTTCCCGGGGTTCCAGCTTGTGCAGCCCCCCGCCGTACACGCGCCCCTCTCCCTTGAGCAGGTCCGCCCCGAGGGCATTCAGTTCCCGCCACACCTCCCGCTGCAACCCGGGCCGGTCCTCCAGGGCACGTTTCATGGCCCCTTTCGGGTACAGCAGCAGGTAGACGTTGGTGGCCGTCGCCTGTGAGGTGTTCAGGATGAAGCGGAAGGGGTTGCCCGCCTCGCTCCGGCCCATGTACGTGCACAGGAAAGGAGGGGCTGGACGGCGCTCCTGGCGGTACCACGGTGAGCGGTTGGCGCACAGGTAGCGGTCACTGACCCCCTGCTCGATGCCCTGGCGCAGGTAGGCCCAGAGGGCCGGGTGCTCCCGCTCGACGGTGCCCACGTCCACGTCGCAGTCCAGCAGAAACAGCCGCTGCGGGAGGAGCGGCAGCCCGCCTGCGTCCCCGATCACTTCATCCGTCTTGAGGTAGCGGGGGCTGGGCAGGACGGGCCTGAGAAAGGCTGCGGGCAGGCCAAGCTCGCGGGCGCGGTCCTCGCTCAGCACGAAGAAGTTGTTGTCTCCGGTGGCTGCCCCGCGCCGGATGTCGAAGAGGTCTTTCAGCCGCGTCTCGGCGGTGGGTGCGGGCTCATCGGACGGGGGCGTGCCGAAGCGCGACCACTTGCCACTCGTGGTCAGCGTGGCCAGTGGTACCGCTTCGCTGCGCTGGGGTGCGGCGAGCGTGCCGCCGTAACTGAAGTGAGCCTGGTGACCTGCCGGTGGGCGCTCGTGGCGCAGCACCAGGACCGCCGATGAGACCAGCGCGTCGGCGAACTGCGCGTCCCGGGGGTCGAAGCGGTGCAGGCGCAGCAGGGTGACCTCCTGCGTCAGGTACTCCTGCAGCGCCTTCCCGTACCCCACGTCCATGAACTCGCTGGGGATCAACCACACGCTGTGGCCCCCGGGGCGCACCCAGGGGTGGGCGAGGAGGAGGAAGTGCCCGTAGAGTCCGGTGTACCCGCTGGGTCGGACGCCGGCGCGCGCCTCGGACAGCGCGCGCAGCCGAGCCTTGTCCGGTGGGCTGAGGTGGTGGTGCCGGACGTAGGGTGGGTTGCTCACGAGCAGGTCGAAGCCCTGCTCGTCCGGTTCGGCGCGGGTGAAGTCGCCGGGGCGCACCTCGAGGGGAAGGCCCTTCCAGAGATCCTGCGCCGCTGAGGCGAAAGCAGGGTCGAGTTCATAGCCCACCCCGGAGCTGCCCGCCGGCAGTCCACTCAGGAGCGCCGAGCAGAACGAGCCCGTCCCCATCGCCGGCTCCAGGAAGCGGACGGGCTGGTGGGCGGGCAGCAGCGTGCGCAGGAAGCGCACGATGTCTCCGGCGAGGGCTGGGGGGGTGGCGAACTGCCCCAGGCGGTTGCGTTCCTCGCGGGTCTTCCGGGCGTCCAGCGCGTCCTGTACGGTCAGGCGCTGGCGTTCACGTTCGTCCAGCGGCAGGGGCGGGGTGGGCGCGGCGGTCATAGGCCCAAGTCTGTCATATCGTCCGGTCGGTGCTCCCAGACCCAGTCGATACCCTCGGCCGCCTCATACCCGAGGTAGCCGGCGTCGAAGTAACCGCACAGGAACAGCACGTAACGCACGCCAGGACCGTGGGTGGCGCGGAGCTGGGCGTACTTCTGCGCCTCCTCCTTGCGGCGCTTGTTGGTGTTGGCGAAGTCACCCGCCGATTTGGCCTCGATCAGCAGCGGGAAGTCGCCCGGCGCCGCGCCCCGGGGCTGCACGACGGCGTCCACGGGCAGGTTGATGCTCTTGCCGGCGGTGTCCTTCACCGGCACGTTGAGGCGGAACGCGAAGGTGCCGGGGGCCATGGCCGTGTAGGGCGTCCCGGCGGGCAGCGCCGTGTACCCCCGGGCGAGCAGCCAGGCCTCGATCAAGGCGAGCTGACGCTTCTCCTGAGCGTTGCGGATGATGGGATCCGCCAGGGTGTTGCACAGGCGGTCCGCCACGATGGACGCCGCCCGTTCCTCCTGCGCCGGGGTGGGGGTGAGGCCGGCAGCGACCCAGGGGAAGATGAATTCGTCCGTGAGTGTGGCGATGACGTCGCCCATGCGGGTGAGCTGAGCGTCGAGCTCCGCGCCAAGCATCCGGGGCGGCAGGCGGCCCGGAACGCTTTCGGTGCCCTCCAGGGTCAGCAGCAGGCTCCGGTTGACCCCCGCGAGGCCGGCGAGGCGGTCCAGGGCGAGTGGGGGAGCCGTGCACATCCGCAAGGCGCGAAGAACGCCCGGTCGCTGGCGCAGGACCGGAGGGGACAGATCCGCGAGGTGATTCGTGTGCGCGAGGTCAGCGAGCACGCCATCGGCGGTGCGGTGGCGTGCCTGGCGAAAGGCTTCGGGTGCGAAGCGCATGAACCAGGTGTTGTACAGATCGACGGACGCGGCCACGTCGGTCTTCCAGAGGTGAGGTTTGTCGAGATTGACGGGCATTGGACCGAGCATAGGGTGTCGTCGTGGCGCGGCGGTAGGTGCGCCGGCCTTCGGGATCCAGCCAGAGAGACGGGCGCCCTGAGCAGGACAGCCCTGGAGTCACCCATGGAGAGGATCCAGCGCCGCAGCTCCGTTCTGTTACTCAGTCCCAAGCTCAACCTGAGGCCGCACAACGGAGCGTCTGCCTGGGGCGTCGCAGCAGGAACGTTCGCAGGGGCAAGGCCAAGCACAGGGCGGTCTCACCCTGCACGCCCGGATCATGCGTTCATCTCATCCTGTTCCGCCCCTGCGGACCATGGAGACGTCGTTCAGGGCCAGCCCCGAACGACGCTCCGCCTCTGTTTTCACAGCAATCCGCGGCCCGCCGGCCGGCTCAGCTGAGCTGCTGCAAGAAGGCCGCGAAGCTCTCCGCCACCGGAAGTGGCGGCCACGTCTCGTCATGCTGCCAGTACACGACCGCCGGTTCCCCCTCCGCCGAGAAGTCGAAGCACACCAAGTTCCCGCCGCCGTCCATGCCGAACGGGACGACGTGCGGTTCCAGCCCATGCTCGTCCTGCAGGGTGCGCCACTGACTCAGCACGCTCTCGGCGTCCATCTCGTCGCCGTCCGCGCTCAGCAGGACAGCCACACTCTTGTCCTCCGGGCCGTCCGGCGTGTCCACCGGGAACTCCTGCCGTTCGAAGTAGGCCGCGTTGTGGGTCTGGAGGACGTGCAGGTAGTCGGCCGGGAACGGCTGACCCACGGTGTCCTCGATGCTTCGCAGGTGCTCCCGACTGCCGAGTGCCCTGCCGCTGTCCTGTTCCCAGATCTCCATAGTCACCTTCCGAACCACATCTTGGAGCCACCCAGGTGGCCTGTCTTGCTGTGCTCAAACGTCTTGACGAGTTGCATTCTCGCAAAGTCCTGGTGGTGGTGCCAGGTGTAATCCGTGATTTTCTGACGTTCCTTCTCGATGTCCTGAAGTTGCGCGGCCGTGAAGCGTGAACGGTCCACCTTGCCGCTGTGAATCATGGCTTTCAGTTCACGGGTGGCCGCCTCGTAATGCTGCTTGTCCTTCCCTTTCTGTGAAGCGATGGCCACTGGGATGTGCAGGTCCGCGGCGGAATACGCGTCGAAGATCGGGAACCCCCGCCCGTCGTAGACCACCTGCGTGACGGGGTGACGTTTGCCGGCCATGTGAATCATGCGGTCGTCCTTGTTGGCGACCGTGGTGGAGGAAACGTTCGCTTTCCCGTAGCGGGCTTCGAGGATCTCGCGCCAGTTCTTCGAGTCGTACAGGTCCGTGTCGTTGGGCCCGATGTGCACCCGGATGGCGTTGGGCGTGTCCAGCGTCTCCTGGAAGGAGACGGTCATCTTGGCGGGCAGGTGGATGTACGGATTGTAGTTCCGGGCGACGCGCTGGGCGTTCACCTTCAGGCTCGCCAGGAAGGTCGTGAAGGTGGTGTACCGCGCCGGGAACGCGGAGATCTCGGTGAGGGCGCTCCGGGCGATCTTCCGGTGGTAGGCCTTCATGCGTGGGCGATCGGTGTTGGGCACGCCGCCGGGGATCAGGTCACCTGACGCCGGGCGCGCGCCGGTGGCCGGCGCAGTCGTCTTGGCCTGCCCGATGGCCTTCCGGACGCGTCCGATGAGCTTGTCGATGGTGGCGTCCAGGCGCGTGCGGAGCTTCTTCACCGTGTTCCGGATGCGCGTCCCGATGTTCCCCAGGCCCACCAGGCGCCCCAGGAACGTCAGCACGATGGGAATGCTCCCGCCGATGGTGCGTTCCACGAAGCCCGCCGCGGCCGCGACCTGCCCGGCGGCAATGGCCTGCACGCTGCCCAGCGCGTTCAGGATCACGCCCATGATCTGGCTGCCCTGACTGATCAGCGTCTGCACGCCACTGAAGGCGGTCAGCAAGGCCTGCACGAACGCCCCGCCCGGCACGAGCAGCGACGCCACCTTCGCCGCCCCAGCGGTCATCAGCGAGGTGGTGACTTCCTTCTTGAGGCTGTCCACGACGCCCTGCCCGATCGCGCCCTGCTGCCCTTTCACCTCAGGCGCCTGGTGCAGCCCCTTCGTGAGCGTGGCCAGCGCCCCGCCGGCCTTCTCGGCCAGCGCGACTTTCTGCTCGCCGCCCGGCCCGAGTTCCTTCACGAGCCGCCCGCGTAGGGCGTGGTACGTCAGGCCCATGACGCTCAGGGCCGTCAGGAACACGCCTTTCAGGTCGAGCGTGGCGGGGAACTGAATGCCGGACGCGCCGGTCAACCAGGTGCCCAGCCCGTCCTTGAGCCAGCGGCCCGCGTTGTTTCGGAACTGCGTGAAGCCCTGCGTCAGGGCGCGCAGCAGGTTCCTCGCGAACTTCGCCGGGTCGCGCAGGACCTGCATCACCACGTCCCCGCTCTGGCGCAGCAGACCCATGACCTTCTTCCCGACTGGCCCGAGGCCCGCCTCGATGGCCGTCAGGGCGATCCCGGCGAGGTGCCTCGCCGCGCCGCTGACGAGGCGTTTGAGGCCGTCGGCGCGGCGGGGCAGGGCTGATTTCGCGACCCCGAGATCCGGGGGGAACTTCGTGACGGCCGCCTTGACCTCCGTCAGAGCCTGGCCGAGTTGAAGTTTGCCGAGTTCGCCCTGGAACCACGCCCAGGCTTTCGGGATGAGGTTCTGCCCCCGCACGGCGCGCAGCATGTCCTGGAAGGGCCCGGGGACCAGCTTCGCCAGCGCGTCGAGAATGGCGTTCGGATTCTGTGCCAGGGTCTTACCAGTGACGAGGTCCCTGCCGAACGCGAGGCAGAGTTCGCGGTAGCCAGGGATCTGCCCCGCGAGGCCGCTGATCTGATCGCCGAGGAAGCTCCGCTGCAGAGTGGGCATCACCTGACGCTGCAGGCCGAGCGCCTGGAAGGGCTGGTGGAGGGCGGCGGTGACCGCTCCCTGCTGCGCGCGGCCCAGCGCGGCAGCTTTCGTGTACACGCCGGGCGCGTGGGAACCATGCTGGTGCGGGACGGGCGGCAGCACCGTCTTGGGGCTGGGCATGACCTGCGCGAGCTTCGCCCCCATGGCCCGGGCTTCACCTTCGAGCCCGGCGTCTGGATCGATGCCGGTTCCGACGCGGCCCTGGCTCTGCTGCACGGTATGAGTGACCTCGTGCGCGAGAAGTTCCAGGCCCGTCTGCGTGTTCGGGTTGAAGTGACCCGAGCGGAAGAAGATGTCCGTGCCCGTGGTGAAGGCGATGGCGTTGACGCCCTTGGCGAGCTTGTCGGCTTCCGTGTCGTCGTGGATCCGCACGCGGCTCAGGTCGTGGTTCAGGCCCTGTTCCAGGTGACGCCGGACCGCTTCGGGCAGGGGGTTCCCCGCGCCGCGCCGCGCCTGAATGCGGGCCAGGACGGGCTGCGCGACCTCCGCGTCCAGTTCCGCCAGCTGCCGCTGCAACGCCTGCACGGTGTCGAAGGCCAGCGCCGCGTGCTCCTGGGCCTGGAGACGCTGCAGGGCCTCGTCGGTGGCCCGTTGGAGGGGGATCCGCTCGACCGGCGGCACCATCCCCAGCACCACGCGGGCGACCGGGGCACTCAGCGCGTGACGCTGCAGGGTGGCGAGCTGCTCACCGTAGCTGGCGTAGCGGGCTTGTGCGTCGCCCCGGTCCGCCCGGAAGCCCTGCGCGAGGTGCTGCGCGACCTGCCGCTGCAAGGCCTGGAATTCTCCGAATGTGCGAGTGTCCAAGCGCTGCCCTTCGATGCCCTCAGCACGGTGGCGCAGGACGGTCACCCACTCGTCTGGCGTCGTGGGGCGGGCCGGCGCCGGGCGTGTGGCGGGTGAGGCGGGCCGTTCAGCCGGGACGGCCAGGGCGCTGAGCTGCCGCTGCGCCGACTGCCGCTGGACGTCCAGGCGCGCGGCCTCAGCTCGGTCGAGACTGGCCGCGCGGAGCACGGGCGCAGCCAGCTGCCGCTGCGCCGTGACGGGCCGGACGGTGTGCCGGTACAGCGCCTGCTGAATCCGGTCTTGCTGCACCTCGGCGGCCGTGCTGGGGACCTGTGAGAGGGCGACGGGCCGAGGGCCTGGAACGCGTTTGGAGTGGCGGCGCTGCACGAACGTCATAACTGACCTCCCGACAAGTCAGGAGTCTACCGGGCAGCCGGCGCGGACGTTGCCGTAGATGCACATCGGCTCCGGCTGCAGGCCAACGGGGCACCCGGACCAAACCCTGGCTGTCCGGTCCAGAGAACGGTTCCGAGGTGACAGCGGTGAACCGTGGGGTGGAGGACTGCTCGACAACGAGCATGAGGGGCAGGTGCCAGCTGGGCAGAAAGCAGGCCCGGTACGCCACGTGGACCGGTGCGTGGTGGGACCAGAGCGGACTGCCCTGCGCCAGGGCGTCCAAGACACCCGCCTCCCGGTCGGGCCAGCCGGGCGCGCTGGGCGAGGGCGGTTCGAGAGGTGGGATGCCCTGGCGCCTCACCGCATCCCCTACCGCGTGCCAGGCGTCCTCAAGCGTGAGGGTGAAGACGCTAGCCACCGCGCGGCACAGGAAGACCTGACCCACCTGCTGGTGGGCAAGCATCCAGATGGCTTCATCAGCACAGTACCCGGACCTCAGGGCCATGCGCAGTCGGTCCTCGACGTCATGCATGGATGACCGTCCGGCTGAAAACGCTGGTGGCGGAGGTGGGCCTGACCATCCAGAGCATTCTGACAAAGGCATCCTCCGCGCTCATTCGATTTGTCGCCGTCGGAATGGGAGGCGCTGGGCGGACTTGTTGAGCGAACCGAAGGATCGGTGCGGCACAGATTCTTGTTCCACCCGAGTTGCCGAACCGACGAGCCTGGTCGGGTAAACCGTGAAGGGTGGATCGTGACCAGCCAGAGAGCCTGGCAGCCCCCGGCTTCAGCTGACTGCGCTCGACTCTGGGCCTGCACGCCCGAATGCCTGCCCGTTGGCCGAGGCGACCCACTATCGGGTCAGCCACCTGACCGGCGTCCCAGGAGGACCTGCCGCAGCCCGTGACCCGCCGGCCACTTGACCCGCGGCCACCGCACGGTCCTCCATACGGGCAGCGCACCGTCGTCCACCGAAGGGACTGACGCCGGGCCCACCTGAACCGACCAGCCCTCGTGTCCACCCGACCCGAAATTTCCCTTACGTTGAGTCCCATTTGGCGGTCTGACGCCTCATATGGTGCGCACCGGGCCGGGCGGTGTCGCCGGCCGATGACAGGACCGCCCCCGCACGGACGCGGGGGCGGCGCGGAGAGCGGCCGTCAGAACCAGCGGACGAGTTTGACCCGCAGGTCGTGCTCACGGGCTAGGCGATCGCGCCGAGACTGTGCGGGAACGCCCCAGACCACGTCGTCGTACCCCTGGTCCCGGAAGGCGCTGAGCTTGTCCTCGATGACGCCAGTCGTGTACGCCCCGGTGTCGTACTCGACCGCGACCGGGCCGAAGTCGCCGATGGAGACCGCGTCGGGCGTGCAGGCCTCCCGCCGGCCCAGGGTGACGCCTGTGCGCCACACGGCCGGGTCGGGCGGTACGTTCATCAAGACCCTCATTTCCGCCACGCCGGCCGCGTGCGCGAGGAAGTTGGGGTCCCGCCGGAGCAGGCGCCGCTCGGCGACGTAAAAGCGGGTCTGAACGAGATACCCGGACTGACTGTGCACGGGTTTGACCTGCGTGTCCACGTAGGGCACGTCCTCGACATCCTCGGGGCTGAGCGCGTACACGCGCATGAGCTGCTGTCCACAGATGACCCGGTCGACTTGCAGCGCCGCCCGAAACGCGGCGGCGCGGGCGGCGCGCGGCTGGCTCACGATCGAGAGCCAGAGTGGGCCGTAAGGGTGCCCGCGCGCCGCCATATACTCCAGCGCCCGCTGCTCCTGCCCTGGGTCGACGGCGGGCCCCTGCAAGGACCGCTTGACCGGGAAGACGGGTTTGGGGATGTCGAGTGGCACCGACGACGCTGGCCCAGTCGGGAGCACGCGGATGACCTTCAGCCAGGCGGGGTGCTGCGCCGCCAGACGCTGGCCGCGCTGGCCCTGAGGGCTGAGCACGATCACCCAGAAGTTGTAGTGCAGCGCCTGACTGCGAAACCGGGCGATCAGGTGCCGCAGACCGCTCGGGGAGTACCCGGCCGGCAGCTTGCCGATGACGAGGGCGGCGCCGCTGCCGTAGTCCTCCGTGAAGGGAGTCTGGACGGCCGTCATGAGACCGGTGCAGTCGAACTCGCGCAGGTACTGCACGTCCGGCGCGACGGTCCAGCCCTGCGCCTGGATGGCCAGTCGGGTGTAGGCCCGGTCGAGCTGCCGGGCCACGCTGCCGTACGTCCGGTCGATCCCGGCGCGCCGCTGCCCGGCCGCCGTGAGGTGCGTCAGCGGACCGATGACGGTCGACGTCCGGGTCAGGAGGCCGGCGCTGTACAGCGCCGCCGCCTCGGGCAGCTGAGCGGCGACCTCGTCGGCCCGCCACGCGCCGTCGGCGTCGAGGCGGCGCAGGGCCGCCTGAATGCGGGGGCGGATGACGACGTCGTCGTCGCCCACCAACACGACCTTCGCGGCGGTCACTCGGCGGTCCGCGCCGTGCGCCGGGCCAGCTGCCGCCGGAGTTCAGCGAGGCGCCGGAACTGGTCCTGCCCGGAGCGCAGCCGCTCCAAGGTGGACGACACGCGTCCGGTCGCGGCCCGGTAGAGGTACGAGGACTCGGTCCGCTGGATCTGCAGCCACTCCGTCCATTCCGGCGTGGGCTGGATGATCTCGTCCTGAAGCGTGCGCCGCCGTCCGGGCTGCCCGTCCACCAGCAGCCGGACCGTGAAGGGAGCGCCCTCCAGCGGCACGCTGCGGATGACGCCCCGGCGGACCCCGTCTTCAAAGTTTTCGACGACGAGCGACCGTTCATCCACCGGCATCTCGCGCAACAGGTCGCTCAGCAGCACGTAGTCGGTTTCGGGCGCGGTCTCCTCCTGCGCGGTCACGGCCGCGTCGCCGTCAGCAGGCGGCGTGTCGTCCTCCTGCGGGTGTGGTGGCTGGAGGCCGAGGTCGCTCTCCTCGAGCGATTGGATCAGGTCGGAGAACAGGCCGTCGGTGTCTTTTTCAGTCATAGAACCTCCGAAACACCATTGTTGCCCGCGTTTCGGTAAATCCATTTTTCTGACGGCGCTCTGCTTCTCCTGACCCGTGAAGCCGGTCTGCCTGGGATCGTCTGTGCGAACGACGGGTCGTCTGCCGCCGCTGCATCCCGCGGGGCTCAGTCGGTGAACGTGCGCTGTCCCTTGTACTGAATGAGGTGGGCGAGGGCCAGGTCGCGGATGTTGCTGGCGGCATTCTCGTCGGCGTCGAGGACGACCTCGGCCGCACCGTGGGTCACCCGCAGCTGGCCCTGGTCGCGGACGCCGCCGAGGTACGTGCGGTTGCACAGCCGGCTGGTCAGGTGGGGGGTGACGCTCTGGCCCGTCAGGCCGTGTTGCCGCAGGCGCTGCGGCAGCCAGACGGCCAGGAAGTCACGCAGGCCCAACGCGCGGAAGCGCCGCTTGACCGGCTCGTCCATGTCCTTGTACGTGAGTTTCTCGTAGCCGACCACTGTCGCGGCCGCCAGGACGACGTCCATGAACTGGGCGAGTTCGCCGCGCGCTGCGGCGTGCTGCACGACCACGCTCATCAGCCGCGCTTTCGACCAGAGGTCGGGCCGCCGGGCCAGCGGTTCGGAGAGGGCGGCCGCGTCGGTCCGGATCTCGGTGATGCCGCCCGCTTTGTGAATCAGGCCGCTTTTGTAGGCGGCCACGGCCAGGGTGCGCAGGCCCAGATCGATGCCGGCGGCGCTGCGGTTGATGCGCAGCCGGGGCGGCTGGGCCGGGACGTCAAAGCGCAGGCACAGGAACCAGCCGGCCTGCCCGTGAATCAGGCGGGTGCCGTCCGGGAGCCACGTGGCGGGGCGCGCAGGGGGGTGCGGCAGCAGCGCCGGGGTGCTGTCCGAGCGGGCCTCGCGCAGCAGGGCGCTGGCCAGGGCGCGCTGCCAGTCGCGCTGCTCGGCGAGGTCCATGGCGTGCGTCAGGGGCGCGATCAGGCCGCCGACGTCGTACTGGCGGAAGCCGGGTGAGCCGAGCAGGAGGCCGGCGTACTCCTCGGGCGGCAGGGTGTACACGGACGCGGCGAGGATGCCGGGGCCGAGCTGAAATTCGAGGTCGCTCAGGGCGGCCACCGTGCCGCGGTCCAGCAGGGTGGGGGCCGGGCGGTAGACGGTGCCGGACAGGCCCTGGACGGTTTCGCCGGGGCACGGGCAGAGGTGGCGGTCGGCGATCAGGCCGGCCAGGGTGGGTGTGGCTTCGTGCAGGACGCGGACGTTGTAGGTGGTCAGCATGTGAAGGGAACCTCGGTGAGAGAACGGGCCGTGAAGAACCGGCGCGGTTCACTCACCCGGCGGACGACGGGTGAAAGGGGTTGAATGCCGGTACGGGCCTGGCCGCGCTTGCTGAAGACAGGGGGGTGGGCCGCCGGGGAGAGCGGGTGTGGCGCGTGGGCGTGACGTTCAGGCGCCGCCGCTGAGCACAGAGATCCCCCGTCAGGGGCAGCGGATGTGCGTCCTCGTCCGATGTTGGCTTGTTTTATCTTGAATGAAATGGCGAAGTGGTCGGGTAAAGTTTTTTTTCCCACGATGGGACAGGCCAGCCGCGCCATGGCGTACGGCCGGTCGCCCGTCCTGCCGTTCGAAGTGTGGAAGCCGAAACCGGAGCGGCAGCGGGTACCCGCAGCCAAGGTCCGTCTGGACGGCGTGCTGGTCATGCTCGAGTACGGGCTGCGTGTGATGTCCGACGCGCGGCTGAGCAGCCTGGGTGGCGTGCTGCGGGACGAGCTGCGCCGGAACGGCGCGCGGTGGATCCCGCAGGACGTGAAGCGGGTGCAGCGCGGCGCCGAGCAGATCGAGCTGGAGCGCCGCCGCCGGGAGGCAGCCCTCAACGACGCCGCCGCCCTAAAGCGGTGGGGGCACACGTCCGCGGCAGGCGCGGAGTGGACCCAGGCGGACGCCGATCGGCTGCGCGCGGAGTGGGAGAACGTGGTCAGCGACGAGGACGAGTCGTGAGCCGCGGCAGACTGACGTTGAAGGACATCACGGTGGCGGCGCCGCGGCCACTCCCGGTCCTTCTGCTGCTCGACGTCAGCGGCTCGATGGCGGAAGACGGCAAGCTGGCGGCCCTGAACACGGCCGTGCGCGACATGCTGCACGCGTTCGCGCAGGAGCAGGCGGGTGGGGCGGAAATTCACGTCGCGGTGCTGGCCTTCAGTGGGCGCGAGGCGCGCGTGCACGTGCCCCTGAAGCCGGCCCGAGACGTCCGCTTCGAAGCGCTGGAGGCCAAAGGGCATACGCCGCTGGGCTCGGCGCTGGCCTTGACCACCCGCATTCTGGACAACCGTGACCTGGTGCCCGGCCGGGCCTACCGGCCCACGGTCGTCCTGGTGTCCGACGGCGTGCCGACCGATGAGTGGGAAGCGCCACTCGCGGCGCTGCTGGCGTCGCCCCGGGCGTCGAAGGCCGTCCGGCTGGCCCTGGCGGTCGGGGAGGACGCCGATCTGGAGGTGCTGACGCACTTTGCCGGGGCGGACCACGTGCGGCGGGCGGCCGAGGCGCGGCAGCTGCGGCGGTTTTTCAGGTTCGTGACGATGAGCGTGACCGCCCGGTCCCGTTCGGCGACGCCCGATCAGGTGGTGACCTTACCTGACCTGGGCGCCGATGACGGGTTCGATGACCTTGACCTCTGAGCGCCGAACGCCGCCAGCGGGAGAACGGGCGTTCGGCGCGTCGGTCGCCGGGCCAGCGCACGTCGCGGCGAACCTCGCCAATCAAGACGCCTGGACCTACGCGCGCTGGGTGGTTGGTCCCGGCACCGTGCACTGCGCGGTCGTCTGCGACGGACTCGGGTCCCGCCCGCATGCCCGGGAAGGCGCGCGGGCCGGCGTGCGCGCCGCGAAGCGGGCCGCGCGGCAGTGGAGCCGCGCGCCAGGCGCCCCGGTCGGTCTGCTCGTGCGGCTCCTGGAGGTGCTCTGGCGGCTGGAAGTCGCGCCGCTGCCCGCCGACGACTGCGCGACCACCTGCCTGCTGGCCCTGGCCCTGCCGGACGGCTTAGAGTGGCGCCTGGTGCTCCTGGCGCTCGGGGACGGCCTGGCGGTGGTGGACGGCCCAGAGGGGCTGTGGACGGTGGGCGGCCGCCCGGCGGAACACTTCAGTAACACCACGGTGGGGCTCGGCACGCCCCACCACATGAATGACTGGCAGGTGCAGGACCTGAAGGCGTCCGGGCAAGTCCGCGTGCTGCTGCTGTCAGACGGGATTGCCGACGATGTGCCGGAACACCATGTCCCGGACCTCCTGACGTGGCTGGCCGGGCTGGAGGACCGTCCGGCCGCCGCCCGGGGGCAGGCCCTGCGCCGGGCGCTTCGGCAGTGGCCGGTGCCTGGACACAGCGACGACAAGACCGTGGTGTACCTGCGGATAGGGGGCATTGAGGCGTGAACGTGAAAGACGACGGGGGACGAACCCATGAGCTCGTCCGTGAACTGGGGACCGGCGGGCAGGGCAGCGTGTACGCCACGCAGGACGAACGGTACGTGGTGAAGGTGCTTCGGCTGCCGGACGAGGCCGCCCGCGAACACTGGCTGCGGCGCCTGAGTGCCGTTCGGACGCTGCCGCTCGAGGACCTGCGGATCGCCCGGCCCATCCGGCTGCTGCAACGCCCACACGTCGGCTACGTGATGGAGCGGGTGCCAGGCGCGCAGCCCCTCGCGTCCCTCTGTCAGGTGCCGCACGTGGAGGCCGCGCCCGGCGAGTGGTACGTCAGGACCGGTGGGCTGCGCCGGCGCTTGGCGGTGCTGGCCAGGACGGCGCGCCTGCTCGGGCACCTGCACAGCCGCGGGCTGGTGTACGGGGACCCTTCGCCGGCCAACGTGCTGTTCAGCGGCGACGACACCGTGTCCCTGATCGACGCCGACAACCTGCGGTACGCGTCCAGGCCGCTCAGCGAGCGGGTGCTGACACCGTGGTTCGCCGCGCCGGAGGTGTA
The DNA here is from genome assembly GCF_014648135.1 of Deinococcus sedimenti. NCBI lineage: Bacteria > Thermotogati > Deinococcota > Deinococci > Deinococcales > Deinococcaceae > Deinococcus > Deinococcus sedimenti. Next base: position 37,777 of record NZ_BMQN01000015.1, read on the forward strand.
CGCCGGACGCAGTGGCGTCAGCAGCCTGACCGACGCCTTCGCGTTCGCGGCCATGGCGTTTCAGACCCTGACGCTCGTGCACCCGCTGCTGGGCGATCAGGTGTCGCAGGATGACGCCGAGGCGGAAGAAGCCGCGCTCAGGGGCGAGTGGCCGTGGATCGACCACCCGCACGACGACCGCAACCGCAGTTCAGCAGGTCTGCCCCGGGCCCTGGTCCTCACGCCGGCCCTGATGGCTCTGGCGGAGCAGACCTTCGGCGAGGGTCTGCGCGACCCGCTGGCCCGCCCAGGGCTCAGTGCGTGGGAAGAGGCGCTCTGGGCGGCCGCGGACCGCCTGCTGGCCTGCCCGTCGTGCGGCGCCGAAGCCGACCACGCCCTCCCGGAGTGCCCCTGGTGCGGCGCCGGGCGAGGGCCGTACGTGCTGGCCGAGGTTCAGGTGACGGACCAGGAGGTGAGTGACCTCGCGGCCGTCCAGGGCGTGCCGGCGCCGACCATGGCGCTGGCCGTCGTCGTCGTCGGTTCGGACGGCGCGCGGCACATCCAGCCGCGTCACTTCACGGGCGAAGCGCAGGGCGCCAGTCACGTCGAACTGACCTTCACAGGCGGCCGGTTGTCGGTGCGGTCCCTGGACGAGGCGACGTACACCCTGCGCCGCGAGCAGCGCGACAAGGACGACGTGCCGGTCGAGCAGCAGGGCAAACCCAAGCGGTTTCCGCTGGCGCCAGGCCGCAGCGCGTGGCAGCTGCACCTCGGGGCGCTGGCTGGCCAGCACCGCCTCGTCACCTTCGACCTCGTCGGGGAAGCCGCGCCGTGAGGGTCTCCGATCTGCCGCTCGCCTTCGAGCACACCTGGACCTTCTCCCAGGACGACTCGCCGCCCGCGCCCGGCCAGGCCGCTCCTCAGGTCGACGTCCGTAGCGAAGTGCGCTTTCACTACTCCGAGCTGCTCGAGGAACTGCGGGTCACCGCGGGTGACCTGAGCTGGCCCGTGAAGGCCGCTGCGAAGGACGACGCGAATGTCAAGCTGCTGCTGGGGCGCGGCCTGCCGTACGTCGCCTGGGTCACCAGCCGGCAGGGGCCGTCCTTCACGGTGCAGGTGCACGCTTTTCCCGTGAGTTACCGCCTGCCCGAGCCCCACGCGCTCGGCGTGGACGACGCGGTGGTGGACCGCATGCGCGCGCTCACCGGCGCGAAAATCACCGCCGAGCGGGCCGTGGAGCTGCTCGCGGACGACCTCGCCATACCGGCCCTGCCGGGCGGCCTGCCCCGCTTCCTGTACGTCGGGTCGCCCAACCGGCACCCGGACAGCGAGTCGTACCTGCGCCTGCTGGGCCGGCGCTACAACGCCGACGTGGCCTTCCAGGACGGGCAGTGGCTGGTCGTGTTCGTCACCATGATCAAACACAGGCGGGTCACCAACCGGCCCGTGACGCTCCTGGAGGCCGCCTGGACGTTCCAAAACGTCACGCTGGCCGCCAAGGACCGGGAGCGGCTGCTGGCCCTGACGTCCGAGGTCATGCAGGATCAGCGCAGCTACCTCAAACTCTGGGAGCAGTACCAGGCGGTGGAGCGCCGCCGGGGTGAACAGCTGGCCCGGACGCTGGGCGCGATGCCCTACACCGAACGCCCGGAGTACCGCGCGGGCTTCTGGACGTTCCGGGCATCCGCCACGCCCGAGCAGCTGGCGACCTTGCGGCAGCATCCGGGCCTGACCCTGCGCGCCACCGAGGTGCGCCCCGCCGATCTGGGCACGGACGTGCCGCCGGCCGCGGGACGCCGGCCGCCGCAGGAGTTCATCGGGGAGTACGCTGGGGAGCCTCACGGCGCGCTCCGGGTCCTTCCGCTCAACGGCGATGAGAGCCTGCCGCCCCCGTCAGGCTGGCTGTCCCTGAGCCTCGCAGGAGACCAGGCGCAGTTCGGACGCCGGGACCGGGCGCGCCTCGCGATCGAGCAGGCGAAAACGGCCATGCCGCAGCTCGCCCTGCTGCTCGAAGGGCAGGAGGTGCCCCAGCGCCGCCTGCACCGGGAACCGGCCCTGCCGCCGCGCAGTCAGGCGGCCGCCGCGTTCCGCGGCACGCCGACCGCCCGCCAGGTCGAGGCGCTGGACGTGGCGCTCAACACGCCGGACATCGCCCTGATCCAGGGCCCGCCCGGGACCGGCAAGACCCGCGTCATCGCGGCCCTTCAGCAGCGCCTGGCCGATATCGCCCAGGACCGCGCGCACCTGCCGGGCCACACGCTCCTCACCAGCGCGCAGCACGCCGCGGTCGAGAACGCGGCGGCCGCCACGCAGGTTTTTGGGCTGCCCGCCGTGAAACTGGGGAGGAGCCGCCGGTTCGCGGAGGACTTCTCTGATGGCGTCGACCACTGGCGCCGGAACATGATCGGTGGGCTGCAGGCGCGGCTGTCCGACACGGCGGACCAACCGCTGGAAGTGACGTTCGTCCGGCTGCGTGACGAGGTGCTGCGGGTCACGACCGCGCCCAGCCCACGGGACGACCTTCAGCAGGTGATCCGGCTGGTCCTGGAGGCGGGCGGGCCCCACCTCCAGGCCAGCACGCGGGATCAGCTGCAGGAGTGGCTCGATGAGTTCGGTCCGGCCGAGGTCGACCAGGCGGACCGCGAGTACGTGCTCACGGCCGTGCGGGCCCTGCGCACCACACCGGAGGCCTTCGCGGACGACGGCCCGCGCATGGCCCGGCGCTGCCTGCGCCGTCTGGACGACACCCCACTGCCAATGCCACTGACCGCCGCAGACCGAGCGGTCCTGACCGCCAGCGCCGGGTGGACGTCCGACGCGGCGCCACCCTTCCTGCCCGGCGTGGCCGAGGTCAAAGCGCGCCTGGTGACCGCCCTGCAACCGCAGCTGGCGTCTCCCCGTCTCCAGCGGGCGGACCGGAGCACGGTGGAACGGCTGAACGCCGCGCTGGAGGAACTCCGCCAGGCGGCCCGCAAGGAGAAGGGGGGACTTCAGACCGTGCTGCACGACATGCTGGCCACCCTGGAGAACGATCCTGACGGCACGCGGGAAGCCGTCAAGAACTACACGGCCGTGCTGGCCGCCACCTGCCAGCAGTCCGACTCGTACACGGTGCGGCAGATCCGCACGGCGCTGGGCAATCAGACGCGGGTGTTCGAGAACGTGGTGATCGACGAGGCGGCGCGCGTGCATCCGCTCGACCTGCTGATCCCGATGGCCCAGGCGGAACGCCGCATCATCCTGGTGGGCGACCACCGGCAGCTGCCGCACCTGCTGGAACCGGACGTCGAGCGGGAACTGCAGGCCGGCTGGCAGGACCAGAGCGTGCGGGACGCCAACGCGGAGGCGCTGCACCAGAGTCTGTTCGAGCGGCTGTTCACGATTCTGCAGGAACACGAGAAACGCGACGGCATCCGCCGGGTCGTCACGCTCGACCAGCAGTACCGCATGCACCCGGTGCTGGGTCAGTTCGTCAGCGACACGTTCTACGCCGCCCACAACCCCAGCGAAGCGTTCAGCAGTGGCCGCCCCGCCGAGGACTTCAGCCACGACCTGAGCCCGTACGAGGGAGCGGTCGCGGCCTGGCTGGACGTCCCGCACGACCGGGGCGGCGAACGCGGCCGGCAGAGCAAGTCCAGGCCGGTCGAGGCGCAGGTCGTCGCGAAGGAAGCGGCGCGGCTGCTTCAGGCCCGCCCGGACCTGTCCATCGGGGTCATCTCGTTCTACGCCGATCAGGTCCGGGAGATCCGCCGGGCGATGGAGCCGCTGGGGCTGACCGAACGGGGAGAGGACGGCGAGTACCGCATCCACCCGAACGTTCAGGAAACCTACGACCTGCAGGGCCGCTCGCGGGAGCGGCTGCGGGTCGGGACCGTCGACGCGTTCCAGGGCATGGAGTTCGACGTGGTGCTGCTGTCGTTGACCCGCAGCAACACCCTGCCCGGCCAAACGCCGGAGCAGCAGCGCCGCCGGTACGGGCACCTGACGCTGGACAACCGCCTGTGCGTGGCCATGAGCCGCCAGCAGCGCCTGCTCCTCCTGGTGGGCGACACCGGCATGCTCCCGCCGGACGACGCACACAGCGCCGTGCCGGCCCTCGACCGCTTCTACCAGCTGTGCAAGGGGGCATATGGCCGCATCGTTTCCGCGTGACGCCCGCGTCCTGCGCTTCAACCCGCGCGCGCCGGCAGGGTACCAGGGCCGCCGCCGCGACGTGCTGTGGCCGGTGCTCGCCTACCGGGTCGGCGTGCCGGTCGCCCACCGCGCCGAACAGATGGACCTGTTCCAGCGCGCGGTGTTCGGCGTGCTGCTGCACGGCGTCAACGACCCGCAGCAGATTGCCGATATCCTCAACCTGCACCCCGACCTGGTCCGGATCGTCAAGTCCTTCCTGGTCGACCGCGACCTGATCGACCAGGACGACATCGTCAAACCCGACGCCGAACGCCGCTACCGCGAGGCCCGGTTCGACCTGGGCCGGCGCGCCGACGGCTTCACGACCGGGTACGTCTTTCAGGATCCCTTCAGTGGCCTGCTGCTTCCGCGCCTCGTCGAGACGCTCGAAACGGCCGACTTCACGGTCCAGGAGAACGGCTTTCCCGAACTGCACCGGGGCGAGCGCGTGCTGCGCCCGTACGTCGAGTTCCCGCCCGCCGAGAAGCCCGCGCCGCCCCGCGCCGAGGACGTGATGCGGGCGTTCGAAGCGTCCCGCAAGGCGCGGAAGGGCCGCTGGGAGAGCGGCGACGAGGACGGCGAAGGCGCCGAAGCGAAGTTCCTCAGCCGCGTGCGGCGCGTGAACTTCATCGAGCGCGAGCCGGAAGTGATGTACCTCTCCACCTTCATTTTCGGGCACGGCCTGAGCGGGTGGGAGGTGGCCGATCCCTTCGGGCTGCCCACCAGTCCCCTGACGGCCCTGGCCCACAGGCGGCTGGCGGCGTCCAAGCACCTGCGGGCCGCCGTGCAGCGTCTCTCAGCGGAGAGCCCCGAAGCGGATCGCGCGCAGCACGACCCGGTCGAAGACGCCCTGGCGAGCCTGCAGCACGAGTTCGGCCCGCAGGTCGACGGCCACCCGCTCCTGCAGCCCCTCCTGGACGCCGAACTGGCGGCCGCCGAGTTCAGGGCGGCGCCGGACAGTCAGCGGCCGCGGCGGGCCCGGCAGGCCCTCGGCGCCGTCCGCACCCTGGCCGAACACCTGCTGCGCGAGGTGCGGTCGCGGCACACAGCCGCGGGAGCCGCGCGGCAGCTGATCGACCGCGACGCCCTGTACAACCTCCGCCGCATCGAAGCGGCGGCCGGCGCGCTGGCGTTCACGGTGCCGCTCCCGGCCACGCTGACCAGCGTCAAAGCCAGCGACGTCCACTGGATGGCCAACCGTGAGCAGTCCGGGAAGCTGCGGCCACTGCTGGTGGGGCTGCTCCTGAGTGCTGGCGCGCATCCGGAGCACCCGTTCCACGCGGCGGCCCGCAGCGCACCGGACTTCTTCCAGCAATTCGACGAGCTGCTGGGCTGGTGCGGCGAGGCCGCGCACGTGGGCACGGCACCGGCCGAGTTCGAACGGTGGGTCGAGCCCGCCCTGGCGCGGGCGTACCAGGCGACCCACCTGCTGCTCGGCGAGGGTGGCCCGGCTCACCCGGCACCCGGTCCCACGTTCCGCGTCGCGCCCGAACCTCAAGACCCTGAATTCGATGACCTCGAGCTCTGAAGGAAATCATGTCCAAAAAGAACAAGAACAAATTCAACGCGCGTCCCGCCTCCCCTCAGCCGGCCACGCCCGCCCCGACCGGCGCGGCCCAGGGCCCGTCGTTCACGCAGGCCCTGGACGTGTTTTCCCAGCAGTACGGTGACCTGCTACGGGGCGCGTCCCCGGAGGAGCAGGCTCAGGCGGCGGCCGCCCCGACCGATATGCCCGCGGCCGAGCCGCAGGCCGAACTGGAACGCCGGTTCAAGCAGGTCACGGAAGCGCTGGCCCTGCTCGAGAGCCGCAAGCGGACCCTGGACGCCAAGGTCGCCGAGGCGGACGCCAAAACCGGCGCGGCCGAGAAGCGCGGCGAAGAGCTGAAAAAAGACCGGGCGACGTTCGACGCCGACCGGCAGGCGCTGCAGGCCGAGCGCCGTCAGGTGGATCTGGACAGGCGGCAGCTGGTGCAGCGCGAGGAGGACCTGGTCGCGCGCGAAGCCGACGCCGAAGCGGGCTTCCTGCACAAGCGCGAGGCGGCCCTGTCGGAGCTGCGCGCGGAGATCGAGCGGCTCACCACGGAGGGCAGCCGCCTGCATCAGCACCTCCTGACGGAACGGGAAACGCATGAGCAGACGCTGCGTGAAGCGCGGGAAGCTCACGCGGCCGAACTGCGGCGCCGTGAGAGCGACTTCGAGGTGAAGGTCGGCGAGGCGCGTGACGCGGCCGGACGCGAGATGCACCAGCTTCAGGCCCGTCAACTCAAGCTGGAGCGCGAGGTGAAGAACCTGGAATTCGAGAAGGAGGATCTCGAGGAGGAACGCCGTCACCTCAAGACCCGGGCCCGGCAGGAGGTTGCCCGTGATCTGGAGAAGTTCGAAGCGCAGATCCGCGAGTTGCAGGGCCGGCTGGACACCGCGCGCGGGGAACGCGACGCGCTGGCCCGGACGCTGGACGCCCAGGCGCAGGCCACGCTGCAGTTCGGTGGCCGTACCCCGGACGACATCCTGCGGGAGCTGCACACGTTGCGCGGCGAGCGCGACCAGCTGCGCAGCCAGCTCAACGCCCGGCCGTCCGAGGACACCGTGCACAGACTGCGGTTGCTCGAGACGGAACGGACCGACTGGGAGGCCAAGCGGCTGCAGGACGGGCAGACCATCAGTGAACTCCGGCAGCGGCTGGAACGCGCCGGGATCGCCGTGACGGAACTGGAGACCCTGCGCGACCACAAGCTCAGCCTCGAGACGCAGGCGACCCTGCTGCGCACCGCCCTGCGCGAACTGAAAGCCGACGTGGACAAACACATCACTTCCGCCGAAGGCAAGGTGGTCTTCCCCGCCTGCACGGACCTCGACGCCCGCGAGGCCCTGCACGAGGTCCTGCCGCTTGACGAGCAGCTGGCCGACCTGGGCGCGTTCGTTCAAGGCCTGCAGGTGCGCATGGCGTCCGACGAACGGCAGCCGCTCCAGTACAGCCTGGACACGCTCCGGACGTTCGTCGCCGGTCTGGCCATGAGCCGCCTGCACCTCCTGCAGGGCATCAGCGGCACCGGGAAGACCAGCCTGCCCCTCGCGTTCGCCCGCGCCACCGGCGGCTTCAGTTCACTCACCGAGGTGCAGTCCGGCTGGCGGGACAAAGCCGACCTGATCGGGCACTTCAACGCGTTCGAACGGCGCTTCTACGAGGCGGAATTCCTGCAGGCGCTGTATAAGGCCACCCTCCCGCGGTACCGGGACATCCCCGTGATGTTGGTGCTCGACGAGATGAACCTGTCCCAGACGGAGCATTACTTCGCGAGCATCCTGTCGATCCTGGAAAACCCGGAACGCCAGCAGCTCATCCTGATGGAAGCGCCGGTGAGCCCCTCCCCCCGGAATCTCACCGACGGCCGCATCCTGGATCTGCCCGACAACGTCTGGTTCATCGGCACGGCCAACCACGACGAGAGCACCAAGGACTTCGCCGACAAGACCTACGACCGCGCGCACGTGATGGAACTGCCCCGCCACCCGGCGCAGGTTCAGCCGCAGCGGTCGCCGGAACGGGCCCCCCTCTCGTTCACCGCCCTCCAGGGCGCCTTCCGGGAGGCCCAGCGGACGCACGAAGCGGCGGCCGATCAGGCGTACACCTACCTGGAAACGGAACTCGGCGGCGTCCTGCACGACCGGTTCGGGCTGAACTGGGGCAACCGCCTGGAACGGCAGGTGCGGGCCTTCGTGCCGGTCATGGTGGCCGCGGGCGGCACGGTCGCCCAGGCGACCGACCACATCCTGGCGAGCAAGGTCCTGCGCAAAATCCAGAACCAGTTCGACGTGCGTCCGGATGACCTGACCGAGCTGCAACACCAGCTCCGGAAAACCTGGCCGCGGCTGGGCGGTCAGCCCGAGCAGTCCCACCGCTGCCTCGAACAGGCGCTGCGCCGACTGGGCGTCAGCCCCGTCACCGCATGAGCGGACCAGCCCTCAACCGGCTGACCGGCGCAGCGGCCGCCCTGCCCGAGTTCACGGTCGCCGGCCTGTGGGTCAGCGCCACCAGCGGCCTGCTCAACGGCCTGCCGGTGCCGGCCGGCACGCCCCTGCTCCCGGACGCCCGCGGCGTACTCACCTGGAGCGCCGCGCCGGCCAGTCCAGTCACGGTAACCTGCCCCGTCCCCCCGGACGCCCGGGCGCCCCTCGGCTCGCTCGACGCGGCCCTGACCGGCCTGGCCCTGGACGCGGGCGGCTGGACGGACTGGCTGCGCGTGTCCCCGCTCGACCGCGACCTGGCCGACGAACTGCACCGCTTTCCCCTGGAAGACACCATGGAGCGGGAACTCACGCACCTCGAAGCGGTGTGCCGCCAACCCAGAACGCACCTGGAAATCTTCGAGGAACGGCAGCTGGTCAGCCGCGCCCGACAGATTCCCGTGCGGGCCGTCAATTACCTGGCGTCCCATACGGAAGACTGGGACGCACGGACGCTGCGGGGCGTGCGGCCCCGGCGGGTCATCACCAACGTCCGCGACGATCTGTACGACATCTACGAGAACCGCGTGGCCGCGCGGCTGATCGATCACCTCACCCGGTACGTCCGCCGGCGCCTGGCCCGGGTCCGCGAGCTGCTCAACGGCCTGGACACCATCGACCTGAACGCCCAGACCCCACCCAGCGGCATGCACTGGCGGCAGGGACGGGTCTACGAGCTCTGGGGCGAATCGCTCGACCTGACCGAAGCCCAGCTGCTCGCCCGTGAACGCCTGGAGGACCTCGGCCGACTGCTCTACCGGCTCGAACGCCTGACCGTCAGTCCGCTCTACACGCGGGTGCCCGCCAAAAGCCAGGTGCCCGCCCAGCTGCGCCTGACCAACATCCTGGGCAACGACCCCCACTACCGCCGCGTTGCCCGGCTGTGGCTCTCCTGGTACCGCCACGCCCACACCGGCCACGTCTCCGTCCAGGAGCAGCAGCAGACCGCGCAGCACGACGCCACGCAGTTCGACCGGTACGCGCTGCTCCTGACCCTCCACGCCCTGCAGCAGTTCGAGTTCACGCCCGTGACCGACACCGCCCTCCACCCCGGGGCCACGCTGGCCCTGCGCGGCCCCGAAGGCCCCACCGAACTGACCTGGCAGCTCGACGGCACCTGCACCCTGCAGCAGGCCGGAACGGAACTCCTCCGGGTGGTCGCCTCCCCCACCCCCCTCGGTGACCTGCGCCGCGAGGAACTGGGCCGGGCCGCCGCTGCCCTGACCGACGCCGCGGAGGCCCTCACCACCCAGACGGTCCTGCTCTACCCCGGCACCGCCCAGCAGACTCCCATGCCCGAACTGCACGCGGTCTCCAGCGATCCCGTCCGGCTGCACCCGAAGCTCAGCTGCCTGCCCATCTCCGCGGTCGACCTGGAAAGCGTCGAGCGGCTGGCCCGCGTGTTGCGCCTGGTGCTGACCGGCGCGCGCTTCACCGCCTACCCGCCCACCTTCGAAACCGATGCGGCCGTACCACCCACCGGGCTTCCTGACGTGCTGCAGCCGCGCGGCCCCGGCCGCTGGGCCCTGCTCGGCCCCCTGAGCGCGCAGCCCCATTCCTGGACGAACGAAAGCCGCCGCCGTCATCACGCCCTTGAGGACGCCAGGCGGCAGCTGGGCAGCCACGCCCCCGAGCGCCTGGCCCTCCGCCGCGCCCAGCGCGAGGTCGAACGCCTGCAGGCTGAGCTGGATGAGTGGACCACGTTCCTGACCGCTGTGGCGGCCAGCGAACAGCGGCTGACCCACCTGCGCCGCTGCCCGGTCTGCGGCACGGAGGGCGCCGAGTTCTCCGCGTGGCAGGACGACCAGTTCCACTGCGCGTGCGGCGACTGCGGCGCCACCTGGAGCCTGAGGCGGTGCCAGGCGTGCCAGCAGCGTCACCCGTGGCTGCTCCCACACCTTCACACCGTCCCGACGCTCGAGGCTGGCCCCGGCTGGGCCGACCGCCTCTACGGCCGGGACGTGCTGACCCTGCCGGACCCATTCGACCTCGGCAGCTACGCCTGCCCGGATGGACAGCAGCCAGACCACACTCCCTTCAACGTGACCTGAAGCCCGTACAAGAGTGACCGGCCGCAGAGGGCGCTGACCCATCCACACCGGCGCCCTGACGGCCCTTACGAACGGGCCGTTCGCTCCTTAGGCGAGCCGGCTGCACCCGGTCATGAAACGCCCGTTCCAAGGCAGCGACTGCCCTGCACCAGCCAGGTCAGGCCTGGAGGAGATGGGCAGTCAGCAGCAGCTCGGAACACGGAGGGTATTGGGGGGTCGGCCAGATGGACGCTCGCTGAGACCTCATCGGGGTCGGAAGGGTGGGGGGCACAGCACACATTTCAGAACACTGGGATGGATCAGAGGTCGCAGTGGCCGGGCGACGTAACCCGCGGGTGGCGGTGGACCACGCGGAAAGTTGGGCCAATCTTGTCGGCAGACCACCATGGTCACGTGCGGAATGAGCACGTCCAGAGGAGTCGGGTTCTCTGCACCTTCAGGCCGAGTCGCCCATGCTTTGCGCAGCACGGCCAGGCGGTACAGGGTATACGGCTCTGCCCGCAGCAGGGGCAGGTTTCGGGTCCAACTTAAACGCGGTAAACGCTGTCCCTGGGCTGCGCGTCTGGCCTGCAGGTACGCCTCCGCTGCGGCAAAACGCTGATCCAGCAGTTCGGTCGCGCTGTACCGCAGCGCAGCACGCCGGTCAGGCCGACTGGCCCGCTCGTCGTACGGACGCGACAGATACTCGAGCAGCCGCGCCAGGTGTGGCCCGCGTAGATTGACCGCCCGGCAGTGGAATCCCATCTGCCGGAGTCGGCTGAGACACTCCGCATCTGGAATGCTGGCCAGGATATGCACGTGTAGCGCCTCCGCTCGGCTGAGGCATACACGCACGTACTGGGGCAGATCAGGTATCAAGGCCTGCAGGTGGTGCCGGGCCAGCTCACCACCCTCCGTGTACAGCTCGACGCCTTCCTCGAAGACGTACACGAGGTGATACAGCCGTCCCGGACACGCCACCAGGCGGGCCACGATCCCCATGCCATCGCCGATCAGGCGCCGCGCCTTGGCCCTCCGTTTCGCGGTGGTGTCCGTCACGGCGTCCGGCAGCCAGTGCCCGGCGGGGCGCTGACGCTGATGCAGGTGCGTGATTGTAAATCTCGTGGGGTCAGCGAGGGGAAGCATTGGCTCCTGCGCAGCTCCAGGCCTGAACGGGTGCCTGGCGGGGCACGCCGTTCAGGACCTGCGTTCGAGTGGTGGTGTCAACCCGGCGTTGACGGCAGACCAGGCGTGGTCAGCCCTGTTCGGCCGCCGCAGCAAGCCAGGCCGCTCGTGCGGAGCTGCTAGACGTCAGACGTCACCAGCAGTGCATCTGACGGACAGGTACCAGCCAGCGACAGCGGGCACCTTGTGGCCTGATCAGGAACAGCAGAATTCGCCACGTGATCTCGTGGCCTGGCCCTGACGTGCAGCGTCGGGCCATGGCTGGACAGCTCGTCGCGACCCGAAGGGGCTGGAGAGGAATAGGGCGGGGCACGTCTTGACCAGGCCGACGGACATCCAACCGCGCCAACGATGGAGGTGCCGGCTATTACAGGTCGTTCAACTGGCACCAAGGACAGGGAAGTCACGCAAAGACCGTATGGACGCGTGGGTGGTTGCACCTTGGTCATGAGGAGGGAGATCTCCAGAAAGCGGCGTCTAGGCCGACAAACAGCGTGAGTCGGTCCCGGACTTGACAAGCCGATTACCTGTAGCTCAAGCTCCGGACAATTCGGCAGACAGAGGTTGATCACCTGTCAGCGCGGTTCACGCTCGGATGACGTGTGCTACTCCTGACCGGCAGACCGGTGCACATGCGCCTCACGGACCCGAACATCTGTTCACTTCAGGCCTGTCGACAGGGCGGAAAAGGATGTATGCCGTCGGAAAAAGCGTGACAATTACGTGGAATGACTACCACCGAGTCCACCCTCGCGCTGCCAGACGGCATGATTGTCGATTACTTCATTGATAGGCCAGTCAACGACTGGTCCAAAGAACAGACGCGTCACCGTACGGCCCATACCATCTCCAGAAAGTTCAGCATCAGCCTCGCTGACACGCCCATCAATTTCCCCAGTCCGGTGTGTGGTCGGAAACGGGAGGCTGACTTCGTCGTGCCCTGGCCACAACCACTCGGGTCTTGCCGGTTGACGCGAGAACAGCGGAGCGCCTTGATGGGCGGGTGCGTTGCTGGGACACGGCGCTGGAGCTCGCTCTCCGTTCGGCTCTCCACCGCGAGGTCGAACGCACGCGACGACTCTTCCGGGCTCTCCGTACGTCGTCTTCCCGGGCGCGAGGGTAGCGGTGTTCGTGGACAGCGACTTTTGACGCGGTCGACGCTTCAATGACTCAAAGGAGAAACTCCAGCCGCACTGCCGCGCCAAGATAGAACGGAATGTTGAGAGTGATGCGCAGAATGTTGCCGACCTTAGCGCGGCGGGCTGAGGAGTCGTCCGGGTTTGGGAAAAGGAAATCGAGCGCGACTGTGACGGCATCGCGTCGGCGATCGCCGAACTTATCGTGTCTCGGTCAGGGAGTGGCAGGCGCAGCACCCGCACCTAACGGGCAAACCCTTGTGCGCCGGCGGCGAGGAGCTGTCAATCGTGAGAAGCCGTCGTCTCATCCGCGTCCGCGCATTCGTTCCAGCGGGCACCCAATGACGGATATCTCGGCACCCCTTGAATCAAAACGCATCATAATTCATCTGTGACACATCAAGCCGTCATGCCGATCGTCCTCTCCAGAAGTTTGATTATGTGCAAGGAGTCGAATGGAATCCGATCAAATGTCGGCAGCAATTAAGGAAAATGGAGGAGAGTGGGTTTGGCGCCCGGCTCCCTCAGATGGGGGACGTGATTTTGGCAACAGCAATATCTTTGCCACCCCACCGGACATTGACACGCTGGTAAGAGAAACGGGACAGAACAGCCTGGACGCGGCCATGGAAGACGCAGCCACCGTTTCGATCCGCTATGTGATCACGGAGCTCTCAAAAAGCTCCAAAGAGTACGCTGAATTCGAAAAATCGATCGGACTGTCGGACCTCATGCAGCACGTTGAGAGTGCGGCCAAAATCGACTCCAAGATGGGGCGCCGGCTCAAGCAGGGTCTGGAGCACGTCCGGAGCGCGAGTTCACTAACCCTGTTGAGGATTGACGATTACGGCACTACAGGTCTGTTCGGAAGCGAGCGCCAGTCCGGCGATGGCCGAAGCCCGTTCGCCGCTTTCATCCGTAACAACTTGGACAGCTCAAAGTCCGACTCGACCGCTGGCGGATCCTTCGGCCTGGGGAAAGCCGTCAATTGGGTGTGCTCCGATCTCTCCGCCGTCATGGTGGCCTCGGCGATTCGGCCCACATACCCCTCTCCCTCCCCGGCAGTGGACGGCGCCGATCTGTTCCGAGTCATCGGCAAGGCGGAACTGACCTGGCACGAAGCAGATGGAAAGCCTGGTGGACTCGCCGGGCCAGGGTGGTTCTCGACCGGAGGCGACGAAGCCAGTTCTTTGTGGCTGACTAGTCAGGAGCTGAAGGCAATGCAATTGGACCGGACTGACCTTCCGCAGGACGCCGACGCGCACTTCGCCTACGGGACGAGCCTCCTCGTCGTCGGCTTCACCGATCCACAAGCCTCTGAGCCTGTCAAGGCCGAGACTATGGTGGAGCAGTTGGTATCCGCCGCTGCGAAGCACTTCTGGCCGGCTATCGTCGCCGGGCGCCTCTCCGTGTCCGTGGAACGCTGGAAGGACGAAAAACGCCTCGAGCAGCGGACAGTATCTCCCAACGTCCTGTTCCCCGAGTTCTACGACGCCTATGATCGGTATCTCAAGGGCGAATTGGTTGAACAGTTGAGGGACCCGGGGGATACCGTCAAGGTTGACGTTCCGTTGGTCGTCCCTGCTTTGAAGGGTCAAAGGGGCGAGACGATCGCCACTTGTCACCTCCTCATCCGGCTAGCAGAGCCCAGCGAGAAGCCAGGCAAGGCCTCAAAACAAGGGCTCGTCGAGCACGTCGCCTTGACCCGTGGCAGGGCGATGGTGGTCAAGTACTGGAAGCAGAGCGGTCTGGTTGTCGGAGGGCGCCTGTTCCACGCGGTACTGCTCGCCGGAACGGCGACCGGAAAGCATCCTGAAGCTCAGGCGGCCGAACGGTTTCTGCGGGACGCTGAACCCCCAGCGCACGACGAATGGCGGTTCACCAGCGATCTGAGTGCGAATTACGTGCGGGGTGCCAAGTCCCGTCTCGACGACTTCCACAAGGCGATCGTCACGGCCATCCGCAAGACCATCCGTCCCCCGGAAGGCAACGAGAACAGCGGTCCCAGCGAGCTCATGAAACTGCTGGCGGTGGTAGTCAAGACCCCGGTCGCCCCCGGCCCGAAGAAAGGGACTTCGTTACCGGCGACCATGAAACGACCCAAAGCGTTCGTGTTGGATGAGCGATGGCAGGTCTCGGCCATCGTCACGGTCAAAGACCGCACGAAGCGCTGGCGCGTGACTCCTCGACTCTTCTTGGAAGTGGAAAGCGGACGGCCGATTCCACTGAGATGGGAGAAGCTTGACGTCGTGGGCGAGGGGGCGTCGACCGCCGAGGGAGCGCTGGAGGTGGCTCCGAACCGGAAAGAGATCGCCTTTGCAGGGGTCTCGGCCGTTGACGCCGACGGAATCGTCGCGGCGACCAGTCGCCTGAAGGTGGATTTAAAAGTCGAGGAAATGCGCGATGCCGACCAGTGAACGATTTGCTCCCTACGCGATGTCGACAGACGTGAGCGTCCAGATAACATCCTGCATCGACCGAGACGCTGGAACCCCGATCGAGTTCACGTCCGCTATGGGCATTGAAGACGTCGGCAGCATGGTGTACGAGCTCGTATCGCCCAAGTGGAAAACCCTCGAGATGCAAGTGGGCGTGACCCTTCCACACGCGGAACTGCAAAAACTCGCGCCTCCGGAGTCCGATTTGGACACCGAAACTCGGATGATCGTGCGCGTGACATGTCCGAGCACGAAGTTGCGGCGTGGGGTAGAGCTGACGGCGGTCGCGCCCGGGCGCTGGGAAGGGACGGTGACGCTACGCCGTTCCAGCGTGGATCGCGATGTGAAATGCGACGCGAGACTGGTACGAATCCTGCCGGGGCCACCCGGGGCGAAGAAGAGTTTTGCCTTGGCTGTAGGCCAGATCCTCGCCGAAGGGCAGAGTGCCGTTGTGCGGTTGCAGCCGCCCAAGCCCCGTCTCAATGCGGGAATGGACGTCCGTTGGGAGGACTTTCAGGCCTCTCATCACGAATGGCGGAGTAAGCATCCCCAAGACGTGTTCTATCTGGATACCGGTGCCGAAGAGCCGGTCGTGTGGCTCAACTCCAACCATAAGGCCCTACATGCGGCCTTGGAGACGGACGATGCGGCCGGAACCAGCAAGGCAGTCAAGCTTATGACCATGGCCTTCGTCGCACAGGCCGTCTGGCATCAGATGTTTCTCGTGGCCGCGGCCGATCTGACGACAAGTCCAGACGATAGTCCCGAACTTCCCGAGGGTTGGAAAGGAAACGTTCTCAACGAGCTGCTGCCTAGGCTGTTTCCACTCGAACCAGAGGACGAGCGGCTCCCGACACTGTTGGAAAAGCTCCGGAACGGTGCGGCAGCGGGCAGCTTGGCCTCGCTGCTCGGCACGGCCATCCAGGAACAGATCGGTGGCACGAAGATGATTCGAGACGCCGTCAGAGCCATTGACGAAGGAGAAGAATGAATCGCGTCCGTGGGTATCGCCGAGAAATTGAGACCTTGTTGATCACGAAGCTCAAAGGGAACGATTTGGGGTCCTTGGAGGAGTACGAAAAGTTCGCCGTCGATTTCGACGAGGAGCAGGCGCTGGACCTGGGGCCGCTGGAGGCCTTGTTCGGGCACCTAACGACGGATTCGAAATGGACGGTCAAACGTCCGCTAACAGACGAGGAGAAGAACGAGCTGGACGGGTGGCTGGCGCCCCGCCTGCACGCCGCGGTCCGGGTGCACCGTGCTTTGGCTGCAGATCCTCAATTCTGGACATGGCTGACATTGGCGTACGGACGAGGGTACATGGAGATTCGTTGGCCCACCGATCCGGAGACGGTCACTTCGGCCTGGCGTTACACCGGCGGAACGCTCCGCAACGGTCTTGCACGACTCTGGTGGGGAGCGGAAATGGTCAGGTCGGGTGACGACTATCAGTTTGTCGCCCCCCTGTTCCGCCGTACGCGCACCGCGCAGTTTGCCCTTGAACTTTCGTATTCGCATTATCGACCGGCTGCCATCGCATTCGTCAAGGTGGCGGAGAACTATCCCATTCGTGAAGGCGCGCCTAGGCTCAATGACGAGGAAATGAAAGGTTTGAGCAAGAAGATCAACGCCGCACTCAGCCTGAACTCCTTGGAAGCCAGAGCAGCGTATGACCTGGACGACGATCCTACCGACGAATGGTATCGAATGATACCGAAGCGCGAGGAGCTCCTCAACGAAGAACTTCCTCAAGGCCCCCCTTCATCGGGCGTCCCGGCAGAGACCCTCAACAGTCTGGAAGACTGGTTCAGGTCGCTTCTTTGACAACTTCGGACGGCTCCTGACCGGATAGGTCGGGGACGCCCTTCCGTTTCAACGCATCAGTTCCAAGGCCGCAACATACGACAACTTGGGAGGCACCGCGTTGCCGATCAATGTCGCATAGTCCTTCCGCGAGCGCTTTCCGAACCGGAACCAGTCCGGAATGAACTGGATCCGGGCCGCTTCGTGTGGAGTGAGGGTACGCCGACACCGAGGATGAACGAACCTACCCTGACCCATCGTCATGAATCCACCCGTGATGGTGGGCGCGGGCAGTTCGCCGTGAATGCGACCGTAGACGGCATTGTACGTATGACCGTTCCGGTGGCATTCCGGCCTCTCGGATTCCGGGAGCTCAAACAGGTCGTTCTCAAATAGATAGTCGATCCGCTGTTGCGTCAAGGGCAGCGGCTGACGTGTAGTGTCGTAGTCTCCTTCGCCGAGCGTTTCCAGGTCCGCGCAGGCCCAATCGAAACTGCGGGATTCCGTCCTGTATTCCTCAATCATGTCGTCCCACGAGATCCGCTGCTTTTTCGAAGCGAGCAGGAGCACGCGCGGTCGCGTTTGTGCGACCCCGATCCTGTCCGTGTAGACGAGGCCGGTACAGACGTAGTACCCCAACCATCGGAGGTGATGCCACACCTTCTGGAACGCCTGGTCTTTGGAAAAGCGCACCCCGGCGACGTTTTCTATGATCAGGTGCTCGGGAGAAAGGACCTCCGCGACACGCGCCATCCGGATGTAGAGAGCGTTCTTCTCGTCCGTCCGGCGCGTGTGATTGTTCAGATTTGAGTGCCCTTGACAGGGGGGGCCGCCGATCACGAAATCGACCGGGCCGAGACTGGACTTCAAGGCGAGTTCGGACTCCGTCAAAGGGGCCTTGAGCGCACCGTCAAAGAGCGACTCGACAGGTTCGTCCGTCGTGCGCCTTACGACGATGTTGCCTTCGTACACCTCTCGAGCCGACGGGAAGATGTCCGACGCGAGTACGACCTCGTAATCCATCTCAAGGGCGCGGGCGGCTTCAATCACTCCGAGACTTAAGCCTCCACACCCGCTGAACAGGTCGACGATACGCAACTGGCCACTCAGGTTGGTGGTCGGCGGGCGGGTGTCGCTCTTCAACCAAGCTTCGTCGTAGGCCGCGCGAAGATCCCCTTCGAGTGGACGTCGCAATCGGACCGACGAGGCACGTTTCGTGCCGTCGCGTCGCCTCACATACCTTGTCAGCATCGTCCCATCGACATTGAGGGCGAAAGATTCGACGCGATGGGCATCTAACTGCTCCTGCGAAAAGAGTGTGAGCTGTGGTCGCTCCTGGTTGCCTTCCGCCTCAAAATCTCGTTCTCTCTTCGGGCCTTCCAGAATCGTCAAGCCGTCTTCCACTTGAGCTGTTTGATTTTCGATTAAGCGACTCACGACCTACAGAGCTTATCAGGAGCGGCTTGACGGTGGGCCTTTCCACGGGATCCGCGGCGCCTCACCCGTGAGCGATAACGGCACGGCTTGAAGTTGGTGTGGCGACGTAGGCTCTGTGCTATGGGGGTAAAGGTCACTCCTAAACGATTCGGACTGACACCGGTCTCAATAGGACCAAGAAGTCACACGGCTGGAAGGATACGTTCCGAGCAGGAGCCTCATGAGCGAGCCGCCCAACGACTGTATACACTTCTTGAATCACCCTCAAGATATAATGACCACACGTTTTATGAAGGACAACTGATGCGTAGCCTATATTGCTGTGAATACATGATTTCCATCGAGTTTCCATAATTCTATGAGCTTCATCGTCAGTTCTCTCTGCCTGATCTCAAGGCTCTCCGGCGTCCATGCAGACTCGGAAAGAACTTGTGTGGTCAGAGCGAAGGGCGAGACACCTCCAACTCCCTGGAAATACGACGTCTTCTTTTTATCGAATTCGAAATTTCTCGCCTGGCTGTTCTTCGTCTTTGCCAGAAGTACCAGGTTCGCCAGTCTATGTGTCCACCTCTCGCGGTCGCTCGCTTCCGGAAACCACTGCATCCAATGGCTGTCCGCTCGAGGGTTCTGGGGGAGGACGTGCTCAATACTTATGATCTTTTGATCGTACTTGGCTCCTGCGCCACTCAAAGCAGCGTCAAGCCGAAGAAGCACGTAACGGTTGATTTTCGTGAAATTGTAGATGTCTCCGTTCAAAGTTGCCACGGCACGTTCAGCTTCCGCAGGACGAATATGGAGAGGCGAACTCGGCCCAAAGATACCCGTTCCCCGCTCAATGGCCAAAAGGACTTCCGCATAGCGGTTAATCCGTTCGTTCACGTTTGCACGAGTAAGTAACATGACGACGGCCAGACGTTCCAGTGCCGTGAAGAACCTTATGAGAAGCTGGGGCTCTTGACGATACCGGACGAAAAACGCCAATGCGGGGGGAACCCAGTCCTCGTTGTCGATTTTACTGAGCCAGCCGGTCATCTCGTTTACCTTCTCCGCGCCGGTCGTAGCCTCATATTCCTGTCGACGGATGATCCGGTATGCCTCGGCGTAAGGTTGCAACGTGGCGTCAATGAACTTCTCCGGCTGTTGTTGTGGCTTGACGTAGGTTCGGAGCTCTTTGAGGAGGGTATCTTGAGCTTTGACTCTTCTGATGGCGGTTCGTAAATGGGAGAACAGATTCTCAAAACCGCTTCGCCCGAGCTCCTCTTCAATGTCCTCCCAGACCGCTGTATAGGTCTCTCTGCGCGGCTCGCCGACGGCGCCGATGATCTCAGCTTTCAGGATGTCGGTGTAGGAGAGGTCCAAGCCCCGGTCGTTCATCACCGAGAAGATGCGATAGGCCGATTCCATGTTCGGTGTACTCACCGTCACGAGAAAGCAGTTGGTCAGAATATGGGTTGCCAAGGAGAGGCGTTGATCGGGTGTCAGCGCGCTCAGCCGCCCCAGATAGGCCTCGTAGTTGTTCTTTAGGTTCTTCTGGGGATCGGAAAGCACCACTGATCGGAGGTCGTTCAGATCTCGGCACGCCTCTTGGATGACTTCACGGAAAAAGACATTGTCCCGATCCCGGATTCTCAACCGAGGACGATCGGGAACATTGGTGATCTGGCTACCTTTTTGAAAGATGTAGTGATTCAGTTCGCTCGCCGCCGCGACCCCCGATTTCGCCATCGTCTCGCGTAGGGCCGCCAAGAGGATTGTCAAGGTGGTGAGGCGCTGCTGGCCATCAATGACTTCGGCAGGCGGCTTTCCTTCTTCTTTGATCAATACGATACTTCCCAAGAAATAGGGCTCCTGCTCCGAGCGTGAGGCATTGTTGACAGACTCGAGCAGATCGTCGAGAAGAGCTTCGGCCTGCTCCGTCGTCCAGGAGTAAGGACGCTGATAAGGAGGAATCGTAAAGGCGAAGTCGTCGCTGAATATCTTCTGAACAGGGTGCTCGGAACCGTGGATACGGACACTCATGCTGCCATTCTGTCAGCTTCGGCGTCCTTGACTGAGCGGGTCGGAATTTCACGCGCCGGTGACAAGTGGTCCATCCTGTTTTCCCCAGCGGCCAAGGTCCGCGGATCGAACATCGGTCCGGTCGACGCCAGCTTGACCCTGTTTCCGATGCCCATCCGATTGCAAATTGAGCCCCAGACTGAGAGGGTTCGTGTTATACAAACAGTGCATGGAGCGGCGGATCCTAGACTTCCTCGCTCGGTGGCCGGACCTCAATCGAATTAGCCCGACTAAAACAGACGGGCTGAAGTACTCTGATATTTGCAGATTGACTGGAACTACACTTGGGACAAGGTCAATACGCAGGACGCCTCGTACCAGCTAGTCATCTCCACCACAGACTTCACCGTGAATTACGGTGAAGTCTGTGGGCGCGTGATTGTCCTCGCCTCAAAGTTTGGACAGTTTCGAGTAGAGACTCGGCTCAGCGGCAGGTTACACCCTCAGCACCTGACACTTCGGGAAACTGACGTGCTGGCAGTTGAGAACGGCATTCCGAGGAGCC
>NZ_BMQN01000016.1 GCF_014648135.1 Deinococcus sedimenti
CATGCTTCCCGCCTCGCTTGAGGCTCAGAAAAGATACAGGTCATGCGTGAATCTGTCAACACCCCTCCCCAGAGCTTTGCTTGAGGCACCACCCCCGCGGAGCATAGACGCGTCTCAGACAGCAGAAAAGGGAGAGGCGCCTCCTCTCCCCTCTTCACCTGCGGCGGCTCAGCGCTGCAGGAGGATGGTCTCCTGAACCTTCAACCCCTGGGCCAGCGCGTCGGCGGCATGCTGCCTCGCACCCTGAAGATCATGGTTACGGTAGTTCCCGCACTCCAGTTCACTCACGCCGGGAATCGGGCGGTCATGGGCGGCCGTGTCGCGCAGCGCCGCCTCGAACGCCCGCAGGACGCCCGGCTCGTCGGGCTCGCCGATCACGGCCATGTACATCCCGGTGCGGCAGCCCATCGGGGAGACATCCACGACGTCACTCAGGTGGTCGCGCAGGTATCCGGCCAGCAGGTGCTCCAGGGTGTGCAGCGCCGCCGGTTCGATCTCCGCCTGATTGGGCTGCAACAGACGCAGGTCATACTTACTGATCGAGTCGCCGCGCGGGGTGGTCTTCACGCCGGCCAGACGGATGTAGGGAGCCTGCACTTTCGTGTGATCCAGATCGAAGGATTCGACGTTCGCCATACGCCCGATTGTGCCGCTTCGCGCGCCGGACAAACGGGACGTGCCGCGCACTCCTATAGATAGACGTGACCAGCCGCGCCCGAGCGTGAAGACACGGGACCCTCGCGCGCCGCAGGGCGCCTTCATATACTGCGCGTCGTGCCCACCCTGCTCGATCACCCGCGCCGCGTCCCCGCGTGGCTGCCCATCGTTCTTGCCGCGCTGCTGATCGTCGCGGATCAGGCCTTGAAAGCCTGGGCACTGGCGAACCTGCAGGAGAACGCGCCCGCGCAGCCATTCATTCCGGGGCTGATCGACTGGGTGCTGACCTTCAACACCGGCGCCGCCTGGAGCATGTTCAGCGGCAGCGCCGCCCCGCTGGCCCTGGGCCGCCTGGTGATCGGGCTGGGCATCCTGGTGTACCTGTCCGTGCGCCCGCAGCCGCGCCTGCTGACCGTCACCCTGAGCATGATCGCGGCCGGGGCCATCGGGAACGCCATCGACGGCCTGCGGCAGGGCAAGGTGACGGACATGATCCACTCGCCGCTGCTGAGCAGCATCACGCAGGCGCTGAACGCCGGGAGTTTCCCGATCTTCAACATCGCGGACTGCTGCGTGGTGCTGGGCACGATCCTGCTGGTGGTCGCCAGTTTCATCGGGGATCGCCGCAAGCCCCGCATCTGAACTAACACAAGGAGACCGCCACTCCGGGCTGAAGCGGCGGTCTTCTCTTTGCAGGTCAGGTAAAGCGTGTCGCCCCCGTACCACGTGGGCAGGGGGCGACAGCGAATCCCGGTCGGCGATCAGGCAACGGCCTTACGGCACTTGCTGCACACGCGCAGGCGGAGGCTGACGCCGCCGCGGGTCACGGTCAGGGGCTGCAGGTTGGGCTTCTGAACACGCTTGGTAACGCCGGTGACCTTGCGACCCACGCCGCCCGCAGCGCGGGCCTTACCGCGGCGGACGACCGAGTTCACCACGATCGGCCCCTTACCGCACACTTCGCACACTTTCGCCATGATGACTCTCCTTCTTGAGCCTGATTTTTCCTTCTGGGCCGGGGGGGTACCCGTTCTGGGTGCCATGCCGCGCCGGTCCAAATCAGACAAGCCGTCCGAATGTAGCACACCGGGGGGCCAGCAGGCAAAGGGGGCGGCGCCTACGCTCTTCCCCTTACCAGAGGACATGAAAAACCGGACGAGCACAGGGCTCGTCCGGGAGAGGAATCGGCTGTTAGCGCAGGACGCGCAGGGCCTTCAGGATGGCGATCAGGACGACACTGCCGACCACGCCCCACACGATGCTCCAGAAGCTGAAGCCCGCACCGGCCACGCCAGCGCCACCGATGTTCAGCCAGCTGCCGAAGATAGCCTGGGCGAGCAGGCTGCCCACGATACCGATCAGGATGTTGGCGATCGCGCCCTGCTGGGCGTCCGTCTTCATGATGAGGCTCGCGAGCCAGCCGCACAGTGCACCAACCAGAATAGTAATGATCCAACCCATGATTCCTACCTCCGTTTACTAGTTACTTGTGATGGAATTCAACGATTCCTGCGTTCGCTGTGAACCGTTTCGTTGTGAACGCAGCATGCGACCCGCCCAGAGTGCTAATTGTGGAGACCCGTACTTTCTCAAGGGGGGTTGAAGGTGGGATGGATGTCCCGCAAACCTGCCCTAAGGAAAGTGGGCCTTCATGCCCTGTCTGACGCTCATTTCTGACCTGACCCGCAAGGCAGCTGGCCCGGCGCGGCCCCCACTGCCCTATCCAGACTCCCCCTGCGCGGCGGGCGGCTGGGTAGCATGGCGGGCACACGGAGGCCCCATCCCATGTCCGGAACCCCACCCCCACCCCAGATCACACCGTTCACGGTGCGCGCCCCGGCCAGCAGCGCCAACCTCGGCCCCGGTTTCGACAGCCTGGGCCTGAGCGTCCCGCTGTACACCACCCTGCGCGTCACGCCGCAGGCCACCACCCAGGTCATCCCGCTGGGACCGGAACTGGAAGGCACGCCCGCCGACGAGAGCAACTACGTCTACCGCGCCATGGAACTCGCCGCGAAACGCGCCGGGCGCCCTCTGCCCCCCGCGCGGATCGAGATCGAGACCGAAGTGCCCCTGGCGCGCGGGCTGGGCAGCAGCGCCGCCGCGCTGGTCGCCGGGATCGTCGCCGGGAACGAACTGCTGGGCCGCCCCCTGAACGACCTGGCGGTACTCGACGTCGCCGCGCGCGAGGAAGGCCACCCCGATAACGTCGCCCCGGCCCTGTTCGGCGGGATCGTCGTCGCCACGCTGGACAAGCTCGGCACTCACTACGTGCGACTGGACCCGCCCGCCAACCTGGGCGTGACCGTCCTGATCCCCGATTTCGAGCTGAGCACCAGCAAGGCCCGCGCCGTGCTGCCCAAGGAGTACAGCCGCGCGGACGCCGTGCACGCCCTGTCGCACGCCGCGCTGCTGGCCGCCGCGCTCGCGCAGGGCCGCCTGGACCTGCTGCGGCACGCCATGCAGGACTACATCCACCAGATCTGGCGCGCGCCCCTCGTGCCGGGCCTGAGCGACATCCTGGAAGAAGCCTGGAAGCACGGCGCGCTCGGCGCGGCCCTCAGCGGCGCCGGACCCACCGTGCTGTGCTTCCACGACACCCGCGAACCCACCACGCCCCTGCACGCGTACCTGCACGGCGTCATGAAGCGCAACGGCCTGGAAGGCCGCGTCCTGGACTTCCCCATCGACACCGCCGGAACACTGATCGAACGGGCGTAACCGCCCGGCCAAGTCGAAAGCGCCGCCCCATGAACAGGGACGGCGCTTTCGACTGCACGGAACAAGCTGTGCGGAACAAAAAGAAGGAAGCCCCTCTAGGAGGAGCTTCCGTGCTGGTCGAGGCGGCGAGATTTGAACTCACGACCCCTACCACCCCAAGGTAGTGCGCTACCAGGCTGCGCTACGCCTCGACATCCAGCCACAGAACTATAAAGGCGCTTCGTGAATCCGTCAAGGGCATGCCGGGCTGGCGGGACGCACTTTGTATCTGCGGGGGTGGCGTGGCTATCCTGCCGGGCATGACCCTGACTTTTGACGAGAAACTGCGCAACTACGCGCGGCTGGCGGTGCGGGTGGGCCTGGGCGTGAAGGCCGGCCAGCGCGTGCTGGTCCAGGCCCCGGTGGAGACGGCTCAGCTGGCGCGGCTGGTGGTGCGCGAGGCGTACGCGGCGGGCGCGAGCTTCGTGGATGTCCGCTGGGATGACGACGACGTGCAGCTGGCGCGCTTCGAGCTGGCGCCGGACGGCACCTTCGAGCAGATCAGCCGCTGGCGTGTGGACGCCGAGATCGAGACGGCGGAGGCGGGCGGCGCGGTCCTGGCGATCCGCGCGACGAACCCGAACCTGCTGGGCGGCGTGAACCCGGAGCGGGTGGCGACGCACCAGCGGACGGTCGCGGCGTACCGCCGTCCGTACACCGCGCAGGTGATGACGAACCGCCTGAACTGGAACCTGATCAGCGCGCCTGTGAGCGGCTGGGCGGAGCTGATGTTCCCCGACGCGAGCGCCGAGCAGGCCGTCGCGCAGCAGTGGGATGCGATCTTCGCCGCGACCCGCGCCGATCAGGCCGATGCGGTGGCGCTGTGGGAAGCGCACCTGGGAGACCTGCGCCGCCGCCGCGAGCTGCTGACGGACAGGCAGTACGCCGCGCTGCACTTCCGGGGCGGCGGGACGGACCTGACGGTGGGCCTCGCGGACGATCACGTGTGGGGGGGCGGTGCGGCCGACACGCCCGGCGGGGTCACGTTCACGGCGAACATCCCCACCGAGGAGGTCTGGACCGCCCCGCACCGCGAGCGCGTGGACGGCACGGTCGTCAGCACCAAGCCGCTGTCGTACAACGGCACGCTGATCGACGGCATCCGCATCGAATTCAAGGATGGGCGCATCACGGGGGCCAGCGCCGAGCAGGGTGAAGGCGCGCTGTTGAAGATGATCGAGACGGACGAGGGCAGCCACCGCCTGGGCGAGGTGGCGCTGGTGCCGCACTCCAGCCCCATCAGCCGCTCGGGCCTGTTCTTCTTCAACACCCTGTACGACGAGAACGCCGCCTCGCACATCGCGATCGGCAGCGCTTACCGCTTCAACGTGAAGGGCGGCGTGGACATGAGCCTGGAAGACTTCAACGCCAGGGGCGGCAACGACAGCCTCACGCACGTGGACTGGATGATCGGCAGTGACCAGATCGACGTGGACGGCATCACGAAGGACGGTCAGCGCGAGGCGGTCATGCGCGCGGGTGAATTCGTGATCTGAGCGCAGGAAGCAGGTGGGGCGGAGGCTGCAACCGGCCTCCGCCCCGCTCTTTCCTATCCCGTCAGGGCCGCAGGTCTTCCTCGTCCACCAGGAAGTCCACGGCGCCGCTGCCGATCTCGTAGTACGCGCCGATCACGCGGATCTGCCCGGCGGCCTCCGCCTCGCGGATGACGGGCTCGTCGCGCAGGAGGCTCACCTGGTAGCGGACGTTGTTCAGGACCGCCTCGCGCATGCGGGCCTTCTTGTCGCGGATGACCGGCATGGCCTGCAGGCTGGGCTGGATGCGGCGGATCAGGTTCTGGAGGTGGTGGGGTTCCTCCGCGACGCGGTCCTCGGGGAGCATCGCGGCGGCGACCGCGCCGCAGGCCTCGTGCCCCATCACGACGACGAGGTGCACGTCCAGGTGGCGGATGGCGTACTCCAGGGTGCCCAGCCCGGCCTCGCCGACGACGTTCCCGGCGACGCGCACCACGAACAGCTGCCCCAGGCCCTGATCGAACACCAGTTCGACCGGCACGCGGCTGTCGCTGCACGCGAGGATCGCGGCGTACGGCGTCTGGCCCATGATCTGCGCGCGGCGTTCGTTGGCGCTCATCTCCGGGCGGGTGGCCTGACCGCTGAAGAAGCGGGCGTTGCCGTCCTTGAGGGACTGGATGGCGGCGTCGGGCGTGGCGACGTCGGACTCCTTGATGTCCGCGATGTCCTCCATGCTCGCGCCGCGGCGGATGGCGTCCAGGATGCGGCGCTCGAGGTCGGCGGCGATCTGCGTGGCGGAATCGTCCATGCGCGGCATGCTACCGCCCGCCCGGCGCGGTCCGCTGAACCCCGTCCAGTCCGGTCCCGGGGCGGGCTGGCCACGCGGTCCGGGTGGCTATGCTGTCGGGATGGAAACGCTGACCGAGCTGCTCGAACGCTACGCGACCCTGCGCGACACGATCCTGGGCCTGGAGGCCGAACGGGACGAGCTGGGCGCGCAGATCAAGGCGGCGCTGCTGGACGGCGAGCACGCCGAGACGGACCTGTACCGCGCGACCCTGAAGGCCTCGCGGCGCATCGAGTACCCGCTGGACCGCTTCCGGGAGGTGTTCGGGGACGCCGCCGCGCTGGAGGTCGCCACGATTGACCGCCGGCGGGCCGACGCGCTCGTGAAGGCCGGGGATCTGGACGGTGAGCGACTGCGGGACTTGGCGGTCGTGAAGGAGACGCAGGCGCTGGTGCTGCAGCCCAAGACCCGCTGACGGGCCGCTGACCGCACGGGGACGCCACGCTGACAGGGGCCCGCCACGCTGGGCGCATGACGCTGATCACCCCGCACCCGCTGCTGGACCCGGCCCTGCCCGCCCACCGTCAGCTGCCCAGCGACGCCTTCATCTGGACGGGCGCGGGCGTGTGGCTGGGGCGCGGAGAGGTCTGCACGACCGCCGCGCACGTCTGGACCGAGCGGGAAGTCCGGCAGGCCCGCCTGAGCGGCGCGCAGAGTGAACTGGACCGCCTGACCCGTTGACCCCCCGAACCGGTTGCACAGCCGGTTGAACGCAGGGGCGGCCCCGGACATCGCGTCGGGGCCGCCCCTGATGGTCGGCATGAAAAAAGCATTGCCGGTGAGCAACGGCACCCGCGAATCATCCCTTATGGCTGCTGCCTTCCGGCCCTGACCAGGTTCGAGCGTTCACGCTGCGCTGCGCCAGCAATGCGTCCAGACCATAGCACACGCCCGGCGGGGCTGTGCAGTCCCTTGTGAAGGGGCCACGCGTGCGGCCAGAAAGGCGAAGCGCCGGAATCCGAAGATCCGGCGCTGCTTTGGTGCTCGGGATGGGACTTGAACCCACACAGCTAAGCTACACGCCCCTCAAACGTGCGCGTCTACCAATTCCGCCACCCGAGCATTGGGTGAGAGGCGAAAGCAATACTAGGGGTGAAGTTCCCGCGTGTCAAGACGCGCGCTTGCACCCACGCGCGGACGTGATATGCTCACGTTTGCCGTCGTGACGCGGTCAGGCCCCGGTAAACACCGGTTTTTTCCTGGCTGACACGCACGGGACACCACAACAAGAGAGGTATCACCATGATCGACAAGAAGCAGACCATCGAGACCCACGCCAAGCACGGCACCGACACCGGCAGCACCGCCGTCCAGATCGCCCTGCTGACCGAGCGCATCAACAACCTGTCGGTTCACCTGACCGCCAACAAGAAGGACAAGCACGGCCAGCGCGGCCTGCAGCTCCTGAACGGCCAGCGCCGCCGCCTGCTGAAGTACCTCGAGCGCACCAGCTACGACGAGTACATCGCCCTGACGGACCAGCTGAAGATCCGCCGCGGTCAGCGCATCGTCCGCTAAGGCCCGCACCCTGCACGCCGCCGCCCCCCCGCGAGGAGGGGCGGCGGTTTTCGTTGACCTGTGTCTACCGGCCGTCCGCGCCGCGCTGATCCCGGTCCGGCACGTCGCGCCAGTCGCCGCTGGGCACCACGCTCGCGCCCGGCGCGCGGAGTCGGTCTTTGCGGGCGTACACATAGACCCAGACGGCGAGCTCCCCTCCCCCGTCCAGCGTGACGGGAGCCAGCTGCCGGGTGTACAGGGGCGGCGAGTCGTGCAGGCCCTCCAGGCCGGGCAGGGCCGCCTCCCACTCCGGGGGGTCGTAGCTCAGGACGGCGCCGCGTACCGCCGCGTCCGCCGGGCCGGGGCTCAGGGCCGGGTACCCCTCGGGGTGGAGGTGGTGCAGGGTGAAGCCGCGCAGCGTGGCGGGCCGCGCCGTGAAGCCCCGCGCGGCGACGTGGGCGTTGCGTTCGCCGGGGAGCAGGGTGCCGTACACGAACACGCGGGTCACGGGGGCGCTGCCGGGGTCGGTCATGCCCGGACTGTAGCGCCGCCAGACGGGTGCCCGGCACTCTGTTCTAGAGTCGCTGGCCCTGCGGCTGGTCGTCATACAGACGGCCACCGGAGTCGGCGGTCATGGGGTTGCCCTGCAGGTGCTGCGCTGGCCAGCGTGACCGACTGAACGTATGAACGACTTCAGGGGTGTGATTGAGCGTCGACTGGACCTGCACGACCCCGCCACACCGGACACCCGACCGGCGCATTGGAGCCCGGATTGACCGGAGGTTGAAAAGGAGAGTTCCGCCACAGCTGCCTGCAGGCCGGGCGCGCAGAATGGCGCATGAACCTCAAGCGCGCGCTGGTCGGCTCCGCCCGTCCTGCCCTCTGGGCTCCGCTGCTCACGCTGCTGCTGGGCATCCTTCCCGCCACGAACGCCCAGACCAGCCCAGGCACGACGCCATCGGCCACCCCGCAGGAACGCCGCGTCCGCAGCGGCGCGCCCCTGAGCGCCACCGAGCAGGCGACCCTCCAGACCCTCGTCAGCCGTGTGCGGCCCGCCACCGTGCGCGTCGAGCAGTGCCGCGCCACGCAGTGCGACGACCCGAACGGCCTGGGCTCCGGCGTGCTGATCAGCGAGGACGGCCTGATCCTGACCGCTTACCACGTCATTCAGGGCGCACCGGACCTGAGCGTGCAGCTGCTGAACAAGACCCGCTACCCCGCCGAGGTGATCGGGTACAACGACCAGGACGACCTGGCGCTGCTGCGCGTGAACGTGCCCAGGGGAACGCCGTTCCTGCCGCTGGCCGCCGCGCGCCCCGCCGTGGGTGACGTCGCGCTGGCCGTCGGGAACGGAAACGGCGCGTTCCTGACCCCCAAGACCGGGCGCCTGCTGGGCCTCGACAGTGACGCGGGTCGCGCGGACTTCCCGCCCGGCACGCTGGAGATGAACGCCCCGCTGATTCCCGGCGACAGTGGCGGCCCGGTCGTGAACACGAAGGGCGAGGTGACGGGCATCGTCAGTTACATCCGCCTGACCCAGAGCGGTCAGCCGCGCTCGTACGCGGTCCCCGTGACGACCACGGACGCCCGCGTGGCCGCCATGAAACGCGGCGAGAAGCGGGACGCGCCGGTGATCGGCATCGGGCTGAGCGGCCCCTTCTCGGATCTGTTCTTCCTGCCCAGCGCAGGCTTCCAGGAACTGACGAAACTGCTGAACCTGGGGGACACGCCCGGCGCGTTCTTCACCAGCGTGTCGCGCGGCAGTCCCGCCGCGCAGGCCGGACTGAAACCCCTGATCCTGAACGGCGACTCGAAGCGGGTCTCCGGGGACATCGTGACCGCCGTGAACGGCAAGCGGATCGTGAACTTCGCGGAATTCCAGTACGCCGTGCGCGCCTTCCAGCCCGGCGATACGGTCACCCTGAGCGTCCTGCGTGACGGCAAGCCGCTGGAGGTCAAAGTGACGCTGGTGGGGCGCAGCAAGCTGAGCAACTGAAGCACGAACTCATCGAGACCGGGGCATCAGATCCCGGCCTTCACATTGTCATAATATGTCTTGACAATTCTGCTTAAAACAGAATAATGCGAGCTATGGACACCTTGAAAAAAGCCGGAGCGATGCTCGCCCACCTCGACCTCTTCCACCAGATGCTCGACCTGCGCGGCCTCCTGCAACTCGCCGCGCACATGGAGGAACGCGGCGACCGCGTCACCCTCATCAGCCCCGAGAGCATCACCCTGATCGGCGCCGACATGCACACCGACCCCACCATCACCACCAGCAAGGGCGCCACCATCCACGCCCCCACCGCCTACCGCGTCCTCCACGGCCTCAAGGGCCACGAGGCCCCCGAGTACGCCGTCACCCGCGAGGAACTCGCCGCGCTGAACGCCCGCGCCGTCACCGAACTCGAAAGCAGCGACGCCCTGCGCGCCTTCGACGCCACCCTCACCCGCATCAGCACCCCCACCGACGCAGGCGAGCGCCCCACCCGCACCCGCCGCACCCCCGACACCGAAGCCACCACCGAACAACCCGCCGCCTGAAAGAACGGAGTGCCTCATCAGCCGCGCTTCACGCCCAGCCGCTAGCCTGGGACCCGTGAAGCGCGGCCCACTGTTCCCCCCCACCCTCCTGCTCCTGCTCGGCACGGGCGCCGCCCAGCCCACCCCGGACCCACTGGACGGCGGCGACTACGCGCAGGTGTACGCCCGCGCCCAGGCGGCCGGGGACGCCGTGACCGCCAGTCGCGCCGCCGCCGCCATGACCGAATACCGCGCCGGAGGCCGCGACTGGACCACCCGCGCCGTCCAGGCCGCCCGGCAGGCCACCGCCACCCGCCCCGGCAACCCGGACGCGCACCTGGCCCTCGGCAGCGCCCTGGGCCTCCAGGCCCGCGCCGGAGGGTACACGCTGGGCGCCCTGAACACCGCGCAGCAGGCCCGCGCCGCGCTGGACCGCGCTCTGAACATCGCGCCGGACCGAGCCGACATCCAGGCCGTGCTGGCCGAATGGCACGCCGGAGCCTGGGCGAAAGCCGGAATTTTCAGCGGCGGCAACCAGGACCGCGCCCGGACGCTGGCCGCCGCCGCCGCCCGCCGCGCCCCCGACACCCTGTTCGTCCAGGCCCACGCGGGCATCGCCCTGAGCCTCATCCGCGACCCGCAGGCCCGCCCCACCCTGACCCGCGCCGTCACACTGAACGCCGACACGCCACTGGAGCGTGACCTCCAGACCCAGGCGAAACGCGTGCTGGAAGCCCTGAAGCCGTGAGGAGGGAAACTTTATGGGAGTCAACATTATCTGCGTGGTGGAACGCAGGATGCCCACCGGCGAATGGGAAAGGGCTGAGCATCACGTCGAAGCCAGCGACTATGAACTGGCCTTGGCTGAAGATCCACTGCATCCTCCACTTGAGTCAGGGCATCTGGTTCGAGACAGCCTGAGCATAGGCAGAAACAAATGGCTGGAATCTATTCACATCTCATACGGGCATACGCGTGGAATGCCCTCGGACGCTTCGCGGGAAACCGTGAATCGCCTGGACTACTGGACTACTGGTGTGATGGCAGCGTGGGCACGAGTTGGCTCTCCCTGAAAGAGATCCTGCTCTTTCAATGGGAATTCTTTTCACGTCAAGAACTGTCTCTGCAAGAATGGCATCAGTTGAGGGAACACCTCGAAAGCATCGGAACATTCGCCGAGGTTCGGCTGATCTATGGCTGGAATGTATGACGCATATCGTTAAATTCAACAAATTTCGCGCCCATATCGTTCACAGCTTCATCTCTTGACCTGACCACAATGTCGCCGTGCTCGTGCCGGGCAGCAGAGGCACGTCCTGCGCGTGACCGGCGCGGTCGGTGAGGGCCTGCGCTTCGGCCTGGGCGCGGTCCGCGCCGAGCCAGCCGGTCCAGTAGGCGCGCAGGGTGCCGGTCACGAGGGCCAGCGGGACGGTCTGGGCTGGACGGGCGGGCTGGTACAGCAGGTCCAGGTCGGTGAGGGGACCGCCGTCCGGGCCGCCCACCGGCTGCCAGTAGGGGACGTCCACGGTGCGCAGGCCCAGGGCGTGCAGCGCGGCCCGGCGCCCGGCGGGGTCCACGCCGGTCGCGGCCTCGGCGGCACGGTCCTCTTCGTTCTGGCGGGTGGGGTGGACGCTGTCGGCGAACATGCCCGCCAGTCCGGCCTCGCGGATGACGCGCAGGGTCTCGTCGTGCAGGGCGCGGCCCACGCCCAGGCCGCGCGCGGCGCGGGTGACGGCCATGAACGAGTTGAAACCCGCCCCGCGCAGCTCGCCGGGCAGGGGCAGCAGGGCGTACAGGGTGCCGCCCAGCACCTCGCCGCCCGGGGTCTGCGCGACCAGCAGGCGGTCCTCCCGCTGCGGGCTGCGGCGGGTGATGAGGTGCGCGAAGACTTCCGGGGGGATCAGCATGTCCGGCGCGTAGTAGCTGGCCTCCTGCACGCGGCCGAACGCGGGAATGGCCGGGTCACCGGGGTCGGTCACGTGCCGCAGCGTGAAGGCGGGTGGGGTCATGCCGCGCAGGGTACCGGGGCGGCGCGCGCGGCACTGCGAGCCAGCGCGGCATTCCGACCCGGTCCGGGTGGGCGCGCCCTGTATAACTGGAGGTCATGACCCCCACTGACCTGCTGACGACCCTGGTGACCGAGCTGGGCTGGAACCTCGCCGTGTGGCTGCCCACCCTGCTGATCAGCCTGCTGTTCATCCGCGCGGTGCTGGGCGTGCGGGTGCGGGAACTGATCACCGAGATCGAGGAGCACCAGACGGCCGCGATCGGCGCGGTGTTCTTCTGGGTGTCGCTGGGCTTCAGCCTGCTGCTGAGCCGCACCATCGCCAGCCCCGTCCCGACGGATGGCACGTGGACGGAGGCGTTCACGTGGCTGGCAGTCGCAGTCGTGGTGACGCTGCTGCTGTTCACGCTGGGCGTCCTGGCGGTGTTCGGCACGCTGGCCCGCCGCAAGGGTGAGGGGGTGCTGCGCTACATCCGCCGCGAGATGCGCGAGGAGCACAACCTGGCGCTGTCGTTCATCATGGGCGCGCTGTTCCTGGTGCCCGCCGTCGTCACGTACCACGTCACGCTGTAACCCCAGACCCGCCCGCGCCCCCGGAAACACGATTCCGGGGGCGTGAACTGTTCTCGGGCTCGGGCGGCCCGGCGTCTGCCCCCGCTATGCTGGGCGGCATGACGGCCCCCGACTCCACTCCTCCCGCCGCCGGTGACCGCGCGCCGCGCGTGGCCCCGAACTTCATCACCGAGATCATCGAACGCGACCTGCACAGCGGGAAGTACCCGCAGGTCGTGACGCGCTTCCCGCCGGAACCGAGCGGGTACGCGCACCTGGGGCACATCTTCGCGTCGTTCCTGGATTTCCAGACGGCCGCGCAGTACGGCGGGCGCTACCACCTGCGCATGGACGACACGAACCCGGAACTCGCCACGCAGGAGTACGCGGACGCCATCGCGGACGACCTGCGCTGGCTGGGCTGGGACTGGGGCGAGCACCTGTACTACGCCAGCGACCACTTCGAGCAGTACTACGCGTACGCCGAGCAGCTGGTGCGGCAGGGTGACGCGTACGTGGATTCCGTGACAGGCGACGAGATGAAGCGCCTGCGCGGCGACGCCCGCACGCCCGGCACGCCCAGCCCCTACCGGGACCGCACGCGCGAGGAGAACCTGGACCTGCTGCGCCGCATGCGCGCCGGGGAGTTCCCGGACGGCGCGCACGTGCTGCGCGCGAAGATCGATCTGGGCAGCCCGAACATGAAGCTGCGTGACCCGGTGCTGTACCGCATCCTGCGCGGGCATCACTACCGCGCGGGGGACGCGTGGTGCATCTACCCCATGTACGACTTCCAGCACCCGCTGCAGGACGCGCTGGAGGGCGTGACGCACTCGATGTGCAGCCTGGAGTTCGTGGACAACCGCGCCATCTACGACTGGCTGATGGAGCGTCTGGGCTTCAGCCCGCGCCCGCACCAGTACGAGTTCGGGCGGCGCGGCCTGGAGTACACCATCACGAGTAAGCGCAAGCTGCGCCTCCTGGTGGAAGAAGGGGCGGTGCACGGCTGGGATGACCCGCGCATGCCCACCCTGCGCGCGCAGCGTCGCCTGGGCGTCACGCCGGAGGCCGTGCTGGCCTTCGCGGCGCAGATCGGCGTGAGCCGCACGAACCGCACCGTGGACCTCAGCGTGTACGAGAACGCGGTGCGCCATGACCTGAACCACCGCGCGCCGCGCGTGATGGCGGTGCTGGACCCGCTGCCTGTCACGCTGGAGAACCTAGAGGGGCCGCAGACGCTGAGTCTCCCCTACTGGCCGTTCGACGTGGTGCGCGACTCCCCGGACGGCCTGGTCGCCCTGCCCACCGGGGAGCGCGTGGCGCCCGAGATGGCCGTGCGCGACGTGCCGCTGACCCGCGAACTGGTCATCGAACGCGACGACTTCAACCCCGAGCCACCCAGGGGATTCAAGCGCCTCACGCCGGGCGGCACGGTGCGCCTGCGCGGGGCGGGCATCATCCGCGCCGACCGCTTCGACGTGGACGACAGCGGGCAGGTGACGCGCGTGTACGCCACGCTGCTGGGCGAGGACGCCAAGGCCGGGGGCGTGATCCACTGGGTCAGCGCCGAGCAGGGCGTGCCCGCCGAGTTCCGCCTGTACGACCGTCTGTTCCGCGTGCCTAACCCCGAGGCCGCCAACCCCGAGGATGCCTACGCCGAACCCATCGCCCCGGACTTCCAGCCCGAGGAGATCGGGCATGAGGACGAGACCAAACCCCTCGACAATGCGTTCATGGCGTTCCTGAACCCCGACAGCCTGCGCGTGACGCGCGGACTGGTGGAACCCAGCGTCACGCGCGACCCCGCAGGCACCCGCTACCAGTTCGAACGGCAGGGCTACTTCTGGCGCGACCCGGTGGACAGCCGCGAGGACGCGCTGGTGTTCGGGCGGATCATCACCCTGAAGGACGCCTGGGCGAAAGCCACGCAGAAGGCCGAAACGCCCGCTAAAGCCCCCAAACCCGCCAAGCAGTCCCCCAAACCCGAAACGCCCGAGAAGGCCGCGCCCGCCACCCTGACCCCCGAGCAGGAGGCCGAGGTGACCCGCCTGACCCGCCTGGGCGTCCCGGACGCCGAGGCCCGCACCCTCGCGCGTGACGCCGCACTGCTGACCTTCCTCGGTGGGGCCGCGCAGGACGGCACCTTCGCGCAGGTCGCCAGCTGGACCGCGAACGACCTCGCGCCGGGCCTGCGCGCCGGGGAAGTCCGCGTGGCGGCCGCCGACCTCGCCCCGCTGGCCGCGCTGCTGAGCACGAAGAAGGTCACCACCCGCGTCGCCCGCGACGTCCTGACCCGCGCCGCGCAGACCGGCGAGGCGCCCGCCGCGATCATCGACCGCGAGAACCTCGCCGGGGGCCTCAGCGAGAACGCCCTGAACGCCGCCATCGCGCAGGTCATGGCCGACCACGCCGACAAGGTGGACGCGTACCACGCCGGGAAGACCGCGCTGCTGGGCTTCTTCACCGGGCAGGTCATGCGCGCCACCGGCGGCAAGGCCGACCCCGCCACGCTGAACGCCGCCCTCCAGAGCGCACTGAACGGCTGACGCGCACCACTCAGGCGGATGCCGTCTGCTTCGTCACCCCCCGGAACACCACCGGGGGGCGACTCCACGCCCGGCACCCGCCTTGCGCCCACTCTGCGGGGCAGCTCTGCGAGTCGCTCCGCTCGGGCCGAACGGTTCTGCCGAACCATTCAACCGGAGGCCGGGTCTGTTTTAATGACCCCCATGTCTGATGTGACCCCTGCCGACCTGCCCCGTGACCTGGGCTTCGCCATGCCTGCCGAGTGGGCCGAGCACGCTGCCACCTGGATGAGCTGGCCCGCCGACGACGACCTGTGGTTCGGGCACCTGGAGGGCGTGCGCGCCGAGTTCGCCGAACTGGTGCGGACCATCGCCCGCTTTGAGCCGGTGCATCTGCTCGTGCGGGACGAGGAGAGCAGCGCGGACGCCCGCGCGCGGCTGGGCGGCGCGGACGTGACGTTCCACGACGTGCCGCTGGACGACGTGTGGATGCGCGACAACGGCCCCATCTTCGTCAAGCGAGAAGATGACCTGGCGCTGGTGGACTGGAAGTTCAACTCCTGGGGCGGGAAGTTCAACTGGAGCAACGACGACCGCGTGCCCGAGTACGTCGCCGGGCAGCTGGGCACGCACCGCTGGGCGCAGCCGTTCGTGCTGGAGGGCGGCGGGCTTGAAGTGAACGGCCGGGGCGTGGGCCTGACCACCCGGTCGTGCTTCCTGACCGAGACCCGCAACCCCGGCCTGACCGAGGAGGGTTACGCGTTCCTGCTGGCCGACACGCTGGGCGTGCAGAAACTCCTGTGGCTGGACGGCGGGCTGGAGAATGACCACACCGACGGGCACATCGACACGATCACCCGCTTCACCGACGAGCGGACCATCGTCACCAGCGTCGAGCCCAACCCCGAGGACCCCAATCACGCGGTCATGGCGAAGAACCTCGCGGACCTTCGCGCCATGACCGATCAGGAGGGGCAGCCCTTCCGCATCGTGGAGCTGCCCCTCCCCGCGACCTACCTGGAGGGCGCGGAGGGTCGCCTGCCGCCCACGTACGCGAACTTCTACATCGGGAACGGGTTCGTGGTCGTCCCGCAGTACGGCGACCCGAACGACGCCCGCGCCCTGGAAGTCCTGACGCCGCTGTTCCCCGGCCGCGAGGTGATCGGCCTGAGCAGCCGCGCGATCATCGAGGGTGGCGGCAGCTTCCACTGCGTGACGCAGCAGCAGCCCGCCGGAACGCCCTGGCAGCAGGACGCCTGAGGCGTGCCGTTCCAGCCGCTGCCCGACGATCAGCCGAGCTGCACCGTGGAGTGCCCCGCGTGCGGGCACCGCGGGCTGGTCTATGAGCAGCAGCTGGGCCTGCTGGGGCCCTGCCCGGTCTGCGGCGCGGCCCGACCCCGGTACATGGGCAGTGTCGCGCCGGGCAGTGGGCGGCAGGTGTCGTTCGGGAGGTTCCGCGACCTGCTGGACGAGCCGCGCCTGCTGAGCCTGATCGAGGAGGCGCTGGGGCTATGCCCACTGGACGCGGAATGCTTCGCGGACGCCCAGGGTCGCGAGGTGCCGCTGGAGGACATCCACTACGCCCTGCAGGGGAACGCCGGGTGGCAGGGTCAGGTGTACAACCTGCACATGAATCGCGCCCGCTGAGGAGGCGTGCCAGAGTGACGGCGTGATACGGATTCCGTCTGTTTCGCTGACAGATCGGAACCCCACCGATCTGCCAGCTCCACGCCCGAAACCCGTTTTTCTCCTCCTCGCACCCGCTCGGATTGAACGGGCTTTGCAGCCCATTCAATCGGAGTCCATATGACTGACCTTGACCTGGGCGGCGGGTACTCGGCCCGCCCGATCTCGCTGGAGGCGTACCGGGCGGCGTGCGCGCGGCTGGAGGACCGGATCTTCGGTGGAAATTCGCTGTTCGCGTTCGACCCGCCGGTGCGGGCGGCCCCGCCGCTGGGCGAGTCGTGGAACTGGGGCGTGTTCCACGGCGCGGAACTGATCGGCTGGCATCACGCGCACGCGCGGGACGAGCGGACGGTGTACATGGCGGATACCGGGCTGCTGCCGGAGCATCAGGGGCGCGGGGTGTACTCGCGGTTGCTGCCGCACCTGCTGGACGCGTTCCGCGCGGCGGGGTTCACGCTGGTGCAGAGTCACCACCGCGCGACGAACAACGCCGTGATCCTCCCGAAGCTCCGGGCCGGGTTTCACCTGCAGGGCCTGAACGCGTACGAGGGCGGGGTGAATGCCGCGCTGACCCTCAGCCTGGACGGGGCGTACGGGCAGGCGATGCACGTCCGCAGCGGCTTCCGCGCACCATCGGGAGAGGCGGCGCGGCGACTGGGCGTCCCGGACGAAGGACTGCCCGGTCTGGCCGACGCGCCCAGCCTCCCCCTCCCGGCCGACGCCGAGGCGGGCGTGGATCTGGGCGGCGGGTACGCCCTGCACCGCGTGCCGACCGCCACGTACCGCGAGGTGTACGCACAGCTGGAAGCCAGCGCTTACGAGACGGACTCGTTCGACTGGGGCGACCGTGACCCCGCCCCCGCGCCGCGCGGCCCGCTGTGGAGTTGGCTGATCAGCCACGCGGGACGGGTGGCCGGGTGGCAGGCCAGCCGCGCGTGGGACACCCGCACGGCGTACATGGTGAACACCGCGCTGCTCCCCGCGCACCGGGGGCGGGGCGTGTACACGCGGCTGCTGCCTGTGGTGCTGGACGCCCTGCACGGCGAGGGCTACGCGCTGGTGCGCAGCCATCACCACCTGACGAACAACGCCGTCATCGTCCCGAAGCTCCGCGCGGGCTTCCGCTTCCAGGGCCTGCAGGTCGACGAGCACGGCGTCATAGCGATCCTGCTGCGCAGCTTCGACCCGGCGTACGCGGCGTACATGGACCGCCGCAGCGGCCTGACCCGCTGAACGTCAGCGGCGTTCAGGCCGGGCGGCGGAACAGCGCGGCCAGCAGGAAGTCCTGCGTGAAGACGTCCGCGGACGCGTCTGCCGGAGCGGGGAGTGGGCCGCCGGTCAGGAACTCCAGGTCACTGAAGACGTGGCGCAAATCGGCGACGCTGAACCCGATTCCACCGGACAGCGTGCCCTGACGGAACAGTTCCAGGTCCGTCTCGGCGCTGCCCATGCGTCCGGCCGCGAAGGTGCAGATGCCGAACAGCCCGCCGGGTTTGAGGACGCCGCTCAGGGTCGTCAGGTAGGACAGGCGGCGGTGGGGGGGCAGATGGTGAAAACACCCGGAGTCGTACACCACGTCGAACGGGCCGCCGGGGATGGGCTGGCGCAGCACGTCCACCTCGTGGAAGGTGGGCCGGGGGTCGCGACCGCGGGCGACCTGCACGGCGTACGGTGAGAGGTCCACGCCCGTCGCGTGGTACCCCAGTCCGGCCAGGAAGGTCGTGTTGCGGCCCAGCCCGCACCCCACGTCCAGCGCCGCCCGCCCAGGTCCGCCGGGCAGCAGGCCCCGCGCGGCCCAGTCGCGCAGGTTCGCGTCCGGCAGCGCCGAGGCGAGCGGGTGGCCGGGCCGGGAGAGGATGTCCGCCCAGGCGTCCCGGTCGCCCCGGCGGGTCAGGTCCCCCTCGCCGAACAGGCCGTCCAGGGTGTCGAGCAGGTCGTCCAGCGTGGCGAGCCTCATCTCACGAGTGTACCGGCGCGGTCAGGCGCGGTGGGGCGGGCGATTCTTCGCGCGTTTGATCGTGCCGATGCCGGCCTCGCTGGTCAGCACGGTGCGGTAGAGGGTCCACCACTCGCGTGCCTGGGCAGGCTCGCGGGTCAGGGTCTCGAAGCGGTAGTACGCGGCCTCGCCGGTCGGGAGGACGAAGGTGGGCGTGCCGAACACCCCGACTTCACGCGCGGCGTCCAGGTCGGCGCGCAGGTCGGCGCGGCGGGTGGCCTCGTCCGCCAGGGCCTGCGCGAAAGCGTCCAGGTTCAGTCCGGCCTCCTGCGCCGCCGCGTGGATGGTCCCGTCCGTCAGGGGCTCCTTGCGCTCGTGGTGGGCGCGGAATAGCGCCAGCGTGAACTCCCAGTGCGCCGCCTCGCCCTGCCGGGCCGCCGCGTGGGACGCCAGGAATGCGCGCAGGCTCCCCTGCTGGTACGCGCTCCCCTCATTCAGCGGCTGCTCGGTCACGCGCCACGTCAATTCTTTCGCGTTGCCTTCGTGGTTGCCCTCGACCAGCGAGTAGTGCCGCAGGGTGAACGCCTCACCCTCGTCTTTCAGGACGGCGGCGAGTTCCACGCCACGCCACGCGTAGGGGCACAGGAAATCGAAGTACAGCTCGGTCACTCGGGTCATGCGGGGCACCGTACACCCTGAGGTGCGCGGCGGAACGTCACGCGGGCTGCACTCCGCCCGCCGGGCCGGACTGCACGGCCTCCACCTCGGCCGCCGCGCCCGCCACCAGCACGGCGTCCCCGGCCCGCAGGACGTCCTCGGCGCGGCTGCGCAGCGGCTGCCCGTCGCGCCAGATCGCCACGACCAGCGCGCCCGTCTCGCGGCCCAGGTCCGCCACCGTGCGGCCCACCATGCCCGGCGGGACGCTCAGTTCGCGGATCGTGAAGTGCTCGCTGGTCACGTCGCCGCTCAGCAGGCGGCTCAGGCGCGGCGCGAGCATCATCGCCGCGATGCGGTTCCCGCTCAGCTGGTACGGGTTCACGACCTCGTCCGCCCCGGCGCGGCGCATCTTGCGGGCCGCCGCCTCGTCACTGGCCCGCGCGATCACCCGCACGGCCGGGTTCAACCCCTTGGCGGACAGCACCACGTACAGGTTGCTGGGGTCACTGTTGATCACCGTGACCAGCGACGCCGCCCGCTCGATCCCGGCGCGGCGCAGCACGTCCTCGTCGGTGGCGTCCCCCACCAGAGTGTGCAGGCCCTGCGTCTGCGCCCACTCCAGGTGCTCGGGGCGGTGATCGACCACGACCACCTCGCGCCGCGCGCCCCGCAGCGCCACGCTGACCGCCTCGCCCACCTGCCCGTACCCGCACACGATCGTGTGATCCTTCAGGCTCATGATCTTCCTCTCCTTGCGCCGCCGCGCCGCGTCCGGGTCCGTCACGGTGCGCAGCATCGTCTCGGCCAGCAGCGTCAGCAGGTACAGCATCAGCCCGATCCCGACCAGCATCAGCACCACGCTGAACACCTTCCCGTCCGTGTTCAGCTCGCCCGGCGCGCCGTACCCCACGGTCGTCAGGGTCATGGCCGTCATGAACAGGCAGTCCAGCCACGACCAGCCCTCCAGCACGCGGTACCCGACCGTGCCGAACACCACCAGCCCCGCGATCAGGGCCAGCAGCACGGCAGGGCGACGGGTCATACCTCAAGTGTAGAGGGACGCTCAGCGGAGGATCGCACTGACCATCAGGAAGGCCGTGCCCCCGCTCAGCGCCGCGCCGAAGGCCACCGCAGCCCAGCGCATCCAGCGGCGGTACGCTGACACGTCCAGCCGGGATTCCAGCAGCCCACGCCGGTTCAATGTCCCGCCCGGATCCACGCGCACGGTCAGCGGCGTTCCGACCGGTCGCCCTGATCATCCAGATCACGCAGAGGGGGGCGGGGCTGCGGGCGGGGCGCCGTCACGGCGTTCAGGGCCCGGGGCTGCACCTCGGTCACGCGGCCACCGGGGAGAGTCAGGGTACGGCGCGGGCGGCGCTGGGGTCGGAGCACGCATGCGGGTAGACTGGCCGCCAGAGATATGACCAGGGCGCACCCGAACGGACGAGGCTGGCTGCTGTCGGCGATCAGCGCGGTGCTGATCACCGGCTTCCTGGCCACCAGCCTGCTGTCGTACGGCGTGGCGGAGCGGCGGTTGCGGCACACGATTGCGGACGAGATGCTGCCGCTGACCGGAGATAACGTGGCGTCGCAGATTCAGAACGGTATTCAGCGGCCGGTGTTCATCTCGTCGGAGATGGCGAACAACACGTTCCTGCGCGACTGGTTGCAGGGCGGCGAGCGGGATGCGGGGCGGGTTCAGGCGTACCTGCAGGCCATTCAGCGCAAGCACTCGCCACGCGCGGCGTTCGTGGTGTCGGGCCGCACGGGTCGCTACTACGGGCCGCGCGGGCTGGTGAAGACGGTCCGGGCGGACGACCCGCAGGACGCGTGGTTTGCTCGCGTGCGGGACCTGCGGGCCCCGTACGAGTTGAACGTGGACGTGAATCCCGCGTATGGCCGTCAGCCGCTGGTGTTCGTGAACTACCGGCTGCTCGCGCCGGACGGGTCGTTCCTGGCAGTGACCGGGGTGGGGCTGACGCTGGACAACATCCGGCAGCTGCTGAGGTCGTACGATGTGGAGTTCCAGCGGCGGGCGTACTTCGTGAACGAGCGGGGGGACGTGATGCTCGACAGTCGGGGCGGCGTGGGGCAGAACATCCGGCAGCGGCCTGGTCTGCGGGAGATCGCGCCGCTGATCTTCACGGGGTCCGCGCGGCCGCAGCGGCTGACGTACGACGCTGCGGCCGCGCGGTATCAGGTGAACGCGCGGTTCATTCCGGAGTTGCGCTGGTACCTGCTGATCGAGCAGAACGAGACGCGCGCCCTGACGCCCCTGCGGAACGTGCTGCTGCTGAACCTGCTGATCGGTCTGCTCGCCACGGGGCTGGTGCTGGCGGTGGTGCTGCCGACCGTGGCGCGCGACCGGGCGCAGTTGCGCCGCGCGGCGCTGACCGATCCGCTG
Organism: Deinococcus sedimenti; assembly: GCF_014648135.1. NCBI lineage: Bacteria > Thermotogati > Deinococcota > Deinococci > Deinococcales > Deinococcaceae > Deinococcus > Deinococcus sedimenti. The sequence continues at coordinate 21,525 of NZ_BMQN01000016.1, forward strand.
ACGGGCCTGCCGAACCGCGCGGCGTTCGACGCGGCGCTGGCGCGGCCGCTGGCGTCGGGCGTGCCGGTCACGCTGGCCCTGTTCGATCTGGATCACTTCAAGGTGATCAACGACCGGTACGGGCACCCGGCCGGGGATGAGGTGCTGCGGCGCGTGGCGCGGGCGGCGCAGGCGGCGCTGCCGGGCGGCGCCCTGCTGGCCCGCTGGGGGGGCGAGGAGTTCATCCTGCTGCTGCCGGGGGACGTGGCGTCGGGCGTGCCGGTGGCGCAGGCGGTGCGGGCGGCGGTCGAGGACCTGCCGACCGGCGTGCCGGGGGTACACGTGACGGTCAGCGTGGGCGTGAGTGGCGCGCGGACCGGGGACACGGCGGGCAGCGTCCTGACGCGGGCGGATCAGGCGCTGTACCTTGCCAAGCAGCGGGGCCGCAACCGGGTGGAGGTCGCCCCGGATCCGGCGCCGTCCACGCCGGACGCCGGGTAAGGATCAGGCGAGTTCTCTCGGGGTGAGGTTCGCGGCGATGAACGCCTTGAGGACACCGACGTCGTTGGGCATGACCTGGAAGCGTTTCGGAGCCTGTTCGATCCCGTCGAAGCGCGCGGGGCGCCCCGGGGTGTGCCCCACGGCCTCCTGCACGGTCGCCTCGAACTTGGCGGGCAGCGCGGTTTCCAGGCAGATCATGGGCACCCCGGGCCGCTGGTAGGCCTGCCCGACGAGGACGCCGTCGGCGGTGTGCGGGTCGATCAGGCGGCCGTACGACTCGAACACGGTACGGATGGTGCGCAGGCGGTCTTCGTGGGTGCTGCGCCCGCTGCGGAAGCCGCTGGCCTGCACCGCGTCCCAGTGGGGCGTGCCGCTCAGGGCGACGGGGCGGCTCTGGCCGACCTCGTCCCACCAGCCGCGCGTCTGCACGGCGTCCGCACCGGCGATCAGGTACAGGTAGCGCTCGAAGTTGCTGGCCTTGCCGATGTCCATGCTGGGGCTGCTCGTCACCGCGACCCGGTCGGCGGGGCGGACGTGGTACGTTCCGCCGCTGAAGAAGTCGTGCAGCACGTCGTTCTCGTTGCTGGCAACGATCAGCTGCCCGACCGGCAGGCCCATGCGTTTGGCGAGGTACCCGGCAAACACGTTCCCGAAGTTCCCGGACGGCACGCTGAAGTCCGCCTCCGCCCCGGCGGGGAGGTTCAGGGCGAGGTACGCCCGGAAGTAGTACACGGCCTGCGCCAGCACCCGCGCCCAGTTGATGGAGTTCACGGCCCCGATGTCATAGCGGGCCTTGAAGTCCGCGTCGGCGTTCACAGCCTTCACGAGGTCCTGGCAGTCGTCGAAGACGCCCTCCACGGCCAGGTTGAAGATGTTCGCCTCCTGCAGGCTGAACATCTGCGCCTGCTGGAAGGCACTCATGCGGCCGTGCGGGGAGAGCATCACGACGTTCACGCGGGCCTTGCCGAGCATGGCGTACTCGGCCGCGCTGCCGGTGTCGCCGCTGGTGGCGCCCAGGATGTTGACCCGCTCGTCCCGGGCCTCCAGCACGTACTCGAACACCTGCCCCAGGAACTGCATGGCCATGTCCTTGAACGCCAGGGACGGCCCGTTCGACAGTTCCAGCAGGTACAGGCCACCTCCGTCCGGGCCAGCCTCACCCAGCGGGGTGACGGGCGTGATCTCGGCGCTGTGGAAGGCCTCTTCCGTGTACGTGTCGCGCAGCAGGCGGCGCAGGTCCTCCCCGGGGATGTCCGTGATGAAGGGGCGCATGACCTCGTAGGCGAGGTCGGCGTAACTCAGGGCGCGCCACGCCTCCAGCTGCGCGGGCGTGACCGTGGGAATGGATTCGGGCATGGCCAGCCCACCGTCCGGGGCGAGGCCGGACAGCAGCACGTCCGAGAAGTGGCCGAGGTCGCGCGCGCCGCGCGTGGAAACGTACTTCATGGGTCCTCCCGCGCCCACGCGGTGGGCGACTTGCGTGCCGTCACTCTAGCGAGCCGGGTCCGGGCAGAGTCCACCGGCAGCTAGGGCACTCCACCGGACCTTCATCCGCGTGACACCCCGCGTCTTACAACTCTGTCACAGACGTCCGGAGAACTGACCCGGCGCCCAGTCATTCCGCGGCCCGGCCTTCCCCCCGGGGTTCTCATGCTTCACACCCTCCGGATCTGCACCGGGCCGCACGCTGCGCAGCGTGCCAGCCGCATTCGAGTACCGCCACGCCCCCCGGGGGGGTGGGGGGAGGGTCGCGCGCGGCCTTCAGCGGCCCTTGAGGAGACCGCTTAGGCGCGGTTCATGCATGCAGGTGTGACAGGCCCGAAGGGCGCACGCAGGCATCATGACTTCACTCGCTACGGGAAACAACGGGCGAGAAGAGGCGTTGAAGCGTGGTCCTGTATGCGGGCACCTGGGACACGTGGAGCCAGTGGTGCGACCGGCTTTTCGACCATGCCTTCAGCCTGAGCTGGAGGTTGGACCCACCAACTGCGACGACGTCGCAGGAGGAGTTCTCCATGCGTGCATTCCTGCTCTCTGCCCTTGTTGCCGTGCTGGCCACCAGCTGCGGCGGTCCCTCCACCCCCAGCACCACCGCGCAGTCCACCGGCACCCGCGTGGACACGCAGGCCCCCAAGGTCTCCATGGTGATGAGCCCCCAGACGCTGAAGGAGAAGGGCAACGTGTTCTTCCGCCTGGCCACCCAGGACAACACCACCGTGTCCCGCGTGGTCCTGCTGATCGACGGGGAAACCTTCGTGGACGACCCGACCGCGTACAACTCCTACGCGAAGTACTTCGAGGCGAGCAGCAACGGCGAGCACAAGGTCACCGTCCGCGTGTACGACCAGGCGCAGAACGTCACCGAACAGACCCAGACGTTCCACGTGAACATCGGTCAGTAGGCCCGGCGGCCTCGACATCCCCCATCCGGCAGCCGCGCGGCTCTGACCCGCACCCCCCGGACGAGACGATTCTGGCCGACCCTCCGCCCGCAGCTCGGAACGGCCCCGCCTGCCCGCACCTCCTGCCGGTACCTACAGGTCGAAGCGCATCAGGTCCCGCCCGACCGTGATGCGCCCTGGGTACAGCTCCGCCATTCCGGCGGTATACGCCGCTTCAGCTGCGGGCGTCGCCTGCGGCACCGGAATGTGGTGGGTCAGCACCAGGTGCCGGACCTGAGCGTCCCGGGCCAGCTGCGCCGCTTCCAGGGTGGTGGTGTGGTACTTGGCCGGGTTGGTGACCTGCACGGCCTGCTCGGGATTCTCCCGGGCGAGGTCCGCCAGCCACTGCGGCTGATAGGCGTCATGAATCAGCAGGTCGGCCTGCCAGGCGTGCTGCGCGGTGGCGGCCACGGGGCGCGTGTCGCCGCTGATCACGACGCGCCGCCCACCGAACTCGATGCGGTACCCGAGGGCGGGCGTCACGGGACGGTGATCGACCTCGAAGGCCGTGACCTGCACGCCGCCCTCGTCGAACATCAGGCCAGCATTGCGTTCGGTGTACTCCACCTCGGCACCTGCCGCTTCGGACCTGTTGTACGCCACGCGGAGTTCCCGGTCGTACGCGAGCGCGTCATGGAACGTCCCGATGATGTCGCGGGTGCGGCTGGGCCCGTACACCCGCATGGGCTGAGACCGACCCTGGATGACGCCCACGTGGGTGCGCCAGCTGCTGATGAACAGGTCCGGGAAGCCTGCATTGTGGTCGTAGTGGTGATGCGTGAAGAAGACGTCCCGCACGCGCTGCGGCATGAGCCCCGACTCGATCAGCTGCCGGGTGGTGTCGCCGCCGCAGTCGAACAGCAGGATCTGCCCCCCGGCCACGACCGCGACGGCCGGTTTGGCGGCGCCGGGGTAGGCGCGGGGCGTTCCGGTACCCAGCAGGACCACCGTGAACTGATCGGGGGTCAACGGGGCGACCGGGGTGGGCTGAATGAAGGACTGGGGCACACGGCATTCTGCGCCGACCGTGGCCGCCCCGGCCCGGACCTGCCTGGGCGGCGTGGTGCACGTCGGGCCGGGTTCACGAACCGTTGGCGCGCACCATTCCCCGCCGGGGCATCCGGTAGCGTGGGGGTCATGAGCCCCGAGACCGTGAAGTTGGCCGTCGTGCAGATGCACGTCACCGATCAGCTGGAAGACAACGTCAGCCGCGCCGCCTCGCACGTGCGTGACGCGGCCGCGCAGGGCGCGCAGGTGATCCTGCTGCCCGAACTGTTCGAGAACCTGTACTTCTGCCAGGTGGAACGCGAGGAGTACTTCGACCTCGCCCACCCACTGGAAGGCCACCCGTTCGTGGGCCGCTTCCAGGAACTGGCCCGCGAACTGGGCGTGGTGCTGCCCCTGTCGTACTTCGAGAAGGCCGGGCAGGCACACTACAACAGCCTCGTGTGCATCGACGCCGACGGCACGCTGCTCGGCAACTACCGCAAGACGCACATCCCCGACGGGCCCGGCTACGAGGAGAAGTACTACTTCAACCCCGGCGACACCGGCTTCAAAGTGTGGGACACCCGCTTCGGGCGCGTGGGCGTCGGCATCTGCTGGGACCAGTGGTACCCCGAAACCGCCCGCGTGATGATGCTGCAGGGCGCGGACTTCCTGCTGTACCCCACCGCGATCGGGTCTGAACCCGCCGAGGTGGAATCCCCCAACAGTCACCACATGTGGCAGCGGGCCATGATCGGGCACGCCGTCAGCAACAGCACGTACGTCGCCGCCGCGAACCGCATCGGCACCGAACGCGTCGGGGACCTCGAGCAGACGTACTACGGGCACACCTTCATCAGCGACTACACCGGCGAGCTGGTCGCGGAGTTCGGCGACACCGAGGAAGGCCCCCTCCTGCACACCCTGAACCTGCGTGAAGCCCGCAAGTTCCGCGCGGGCATGGGTTTCTTCCGCGACCGCCGCCCCGAACTGTACGGCCCCCTCCTGACGACCGACGGCGTCACCCGGCGCGGCTGAGCCCCCGTACCGGTCAGTGGGACGCGCCGGACTGGCCACGTCCCGCTGTCCATTCACTCCGCTGTCCATTCACCCCCGGGCCGCCCGGCCCGGACCGCTGGTAGCGTGCGAGTATGCGCGCCGCCGTGTACGAGCAGTTCCAGATCCGCCCCGAGCTCCGCACGGTCCCGGACCCGGTGCCCATCCCGGACGGCGTGGTGCTGGAGGTCGGCGCGACCGGCGTGTGCCGCAGCGACTGGCACGGCTGGATGGGCCACGACCCCGACATCCGCCTGCCGCACGTGCCCGGTCACGAGATCGCGGGGACGGTCGTCGCGGTCGGCGCGGACGTCCGCTCGTGGCGGCCCGGGGACCGCGTGACGCTGCCGTTCGTGGCCGGCTGCGGCCGCTGCGCGGAGTGCCGCGCCGGGCACCAGCAGGTGTGCGAACGGCAGTTCCAGCCGGGATTCACGCACTGGGGATCGTTCGCGCCGTTCGTGGGCATCCACTACGCCGAGCAGAACCTGGTGCGCCTGCCGGACAGCCTGGATTTCGTGACGGCCGCCAGCCTGGGCTGCCGCTTCGCCACGTCGTTCCGGGCGGTGGCGCAGCAGGGCCGCGTGCGGGGCGGCGAGTGGCTGGCCGTGCACGGCTGCGGCGGCGTGGGCCTGTCCGCCGTGATGATCGGCCGGGCGCTGGGGGCGCGCGTGATCGCGGTGGACATCGACGACGCGAAACTGACCCGCGCGCGCGAGCTGGGCGCGGAGGTCACCGTGAACAGCCGCCTCGTGCCCGACCCCGTGCAGGCCGTGCTGGATCACACGGGGGGCGGCGCGCACGTGTCGCTGGACGCGCTGGGGCACCCGCAGACGGCGTTCAACTCGGTGGCGAACCTGCGCCGCCGCGGACGGCACGTGCAGGTGGGCCTGCTGCTGGGCGACCAGAGCCGCCCGGCCCTGCCGATGGACGCCGTGATCGCCCGTGAACTGGAGCTCTACGGCAGTCACGGCATGGCCGCCCACACCTACCCCGAGATGCTGGGCCTGATCGAGTCCGGGCAGTTGCGCCCCGCCGAGCTGATCGGCGCGCGCCTCACGCTGGCCGAGGGGATCGAGGCGCTGGTGACCATGGACCGCTTCGCCGGGACGGGCGTGAGCGTCATCGACCGCTTCTGACAGCCCACTGTTGTCAGAGGTCCTCTGCGCCGCTGGCCGGGGCGAGGTTCAGGCGGTACAGGTACGCGTCGGGGCCGCCGCGCGCGCCGTAGCGGGTCAGGAGGGCCTGCAGGTCGCGTTGCAGGGCCTTGGCTTCGTCGCGGGTGAGGTGCAGGACGCCCCAGTTGGCGGTCAGGACCGGGGCGTCGTCGTGCAGCAGGTCGAGCAGGTCGAAGCTTCCGGCGCGGGGCGTGATGTCCATCAGGGTGCCGCCGGGCGTGGTGTACAGGCGCACGGCGATGTCCTCCTCGCGCTGCACGAGCGGCAGGCCCGCCTGCACGACCGCGCGGTGAAAGACCGCGTTGAAGGTGTCCTCGTGCAGGCCGATCAGGTCCTCCAGACTGCCCAGGCCCGTGCGGTGGTAGGGGATCAGGAACGCGTCGGAGACGGCGCGGTAGTGCTGCACGGGGCGGCCCCGGCGGGGTTCGGCGCGCGTGACGGCCAGCCCGGCGCGTTTCAGTCGGGTGAGGCGGTGGTGCGTGGCGTTCAGGGGGCGGTGCAGGTGCCGGGCGAGTTCGGTGGCGGTCCACTCGCGGGTCATCAGCAGGGCCAGGAGGTGCGAGTAGTCGGGGTGCAGGACGAGCCGCACGCCACCCGGCTCGTCCAGGCGCGTCCAGGTTCGCGGCATGCGCGCAGCGTACCGCGCCCGCGCTGGGTCTACTCGACGTTCTGTCTTGCAGGTCGAGTAGAGGCGTGGGCACCCTGAGGCATGACCACTCCCATGCCGACCCTGAGTGCAGAGCAGCAGCGTGTGCAGGCGACCGTGCAGGCCCTGATGCACCCGGACACCGCCCGCGACCCGCACCCCACGTACGAGGCGATCCGCGGGCTTGACCCGTCGGGCGTGGTCAGTCCGGTCGGGTGGGGCGCGGCGTTCGCCACGTCGCACGCACTGAACAGCGCGGTGCTGCGCTCCCCGGCGGCGCGCAGCGGGGCGATCATCTCGCAGGTGCCCGCCGACACGGCCAGCCTGCGGCTGCTGCAACCCATGATGCTGTTCCACAACGGCGTGTCGCACGCGCGGCTGCGGGGACTGGTGCAGGCCGCGTTCACGCCGCGCGTCGTCGCCGAGCAGCGCGACCTGATCCGCGCGCAGGTGAACACCCTGCTGGACGCCCTGCCCACGGACCGGGAGGTGGACCTGGTGGCCGGACTGGCCGCGCCGCTGCCCGCGCGCGTGATCATGCACATGCTGGGCCTGCGCGGCGAGGACGAGGCGAAATTCATCCGCTGGACGCAGAGCGTCGCCGACCTGCTCGCCGGGGAAACCGGCAGCCCCGAACTGATGGCCCGCCTGGAAGCGGACGCGCAGGAGATGCGCGGGTACTTCCGCACGCTGGCGGACGACCTGCGCGCCCACCCGCAACCGGGCCTCCTGAGCGCCCTGGCCGCCGCTGAGGACGGTGGGGAACGCCTCAGCAGCGACGAACTCCTCGCGAACGCCGTCCTGCTGCTCGCGGCGGGGCACGAGACGACCAGCAACCTCATCCCCGGCGCACTGCTCGAACTGCACCGCCAGCCGGACGCCTGGGCGGCCCTGGTCGCCCGCCCGGACCACCCGAACGTCCCCGACGAACTGCTGCGCGTCGTGTCGCCCGTGCAGCTCGACGGGCGCACCCTGGCCGACACCGTCACGCTGCCCACCAGCGGAGGCCAGACGGTCACACTGAACGCGGGTACGCACGTGCAGACCATGCTGGCCGCCGCGAACCGCGACCCCGACGTCTTCCCCCACCCGGACCGCCTCGACTGGGACCGACCGAACAGCGCCCGGCACCTCGCCTTCGCGGCGGGCGCGCACTACTGCCTGGGCGCGCCCCTCGCCCGCCTGGAAATCGCGGAGGTCTTCGCCGCCCTCGCCACCCGCTTCCCCGCCCTGCGCGTCACCGACCCGCACCCCCCGTTCAAGGCGAACCTCGTCCTGCGCGGCCCGAAAGAACTGCGCGTCCAGCTGGGCTGACGCAGCCCCTTACCTCTGCGCGAGGAACGCCCGCAGTTCCCGCAGGACCAGCCGGGGCTCGTCGAAGTGCGGGTAGTGCCCGCTCCCGGCCGCCACCACGTGACGGCTGCGGGTGGAGGCGGCGGCCAGTTCCGCCTGCAGGGCCGCCCACTCGCGCGTGAATACCTCGGCCTGCGCGGGCGTGAACGGGTCACGCTCGTCGAGGGTGAGGTGCTCCGGGAGGAACGGCTGCCCGCGCGAGACGACCAGCAGCGGCAGATCCGCCAGGGCCCCCGTGACCTCGCGGCTCCCGGTGAACACCCGGGGGAAGTCCCAGCGTTCCGGGTGCCCCTCGCGGATCTCCTGCTCCAGTTCACGCTGCGCCGCCCGCTGGCCCGGCGTGCGGACCGCGTCCAGCCGCCGCGCCTGACCTGGGTGGGAACTGTCGAGCAGGACCAGTCCCGCCACCCGCGCCGGGTCGCGCCGCGCGAACTCGAACGCGACGAGCCCGCCCAGCGAGTGCCCCAGCAGCACGACCGGGCCGGACACGCAGGCCGCGAGCACCGCCTCCAGTTCCACTACGGCGTCGTCCAGACCCCTGGGGCCAGCCGGGGGCGCGCTGCTTCCCTGCCCCGCCCGGTCGTAGGCGAGCACGCCGGTCAGGTCGTTCACGCCCGTCCCCAGGAAGACGGGCTCGCGCATCATCCCGGCCAGGTGGGGATCGTCCTGCGCCGTGAACCACGAGGAGGCGGGGACGCCCATGCCGCTCAGGAGCACCAGCGTGGGCCGCCCGGCGGCGGGTGCCGCGAGGGCGTGCGTCTGCACCGCTCCGGTCGGCGTGGAGATCACGTGGGTTCGGGTCATGCGGCGCAGCGTACCCCCCACCGCTCGGGACTGAGCCATCCGGCGGATGCTCCCCTGACGGCCCGTCCGTACGCTGGGGCATGACGGACGCAGGGAACGGCAGCGGTCAGGGCGGCGCGCACGCGGGGATCGGCACGTACTACGCGCAGGACCGTGAGCATGACCGCCTGAGCCGCGGGCTGGGCCTGATCGAGTTCACCCGGACGCTGGAACTGCTGGGCCTGCTGCTGCCGCCCTGCCCGGCCGTGATCGCGGACATCGGCGCGGGGACCGGCGTGTACGCGCGGGAACTGCTGACCGCCGGGTACGAGGTGCACGCCCTGGACGCCATGCCGGGGCACGTGGCGCGGTTGCGGGTGGACCCGACCCTGGACCGCCTGGGGTCCGTGGCGCTGGGCGACGCCCGCACGCTGCCCTACCCGGACGGCAGTGTGGACGCGGCGCTGCTGCTGGGGCCGCTGTACCACCTGACCGACCCGCGCGACCGGGCCCGCGCGCTGGCGGAGGCGGCGCGCGTCCTGCGGCCCGGCGGGGTGGTGCTGGCCGCCGCGATCACCCGCGCCGCCGACATCGCCGGGGACTTCACGAAAGAGGACAGCGCGCTGGACGAGGCGTACGCCCGGCCCATCCGCGAGCACACGTACCGCACCGGCGTGCACCGCAACCCCGAACAGCGGCGCGGGCACTTCACGGACGCGTACTTCCACCACCCCCACGAACTGGCCGGGGAACTGACGGGCGCGGGCTTCCGGGACGTGAGCGTGTACGCCGTCGAGGGCCCCGCCGCGCTGCTGCGCGACCCGGACGCCGCCATGCGCGACCCGGAGCGGCGCGAGGGCATCCTGCGCGCCCTGCGCCTGACCGAACGCGACCCGGCGCTGCTGGGCATCAGCCCGCACCTGCTGGCCGCCGGAGTGCGGGGGGAGTGAGGGGCGAGGTGAAAGCCTGTCTTGGGGGCCGGGTGGGCATCTGTGGCGGCGCCGCGCGGACGCACCTGACAGGATGGCGGCATGATCTGCTCCGCGAGGTGTGCCGCATGAACCGAATCGTCACGACCCTGCTGCTGCTGACCGGCGCGGCGCTGGCTGCCGACCTGCGCGTGTACCCCACGTTCGCGGAGGTGCGTCAGCCTCTCACGGCCGCGCCCGTGGCGTTCGAGTGGGCGCAGTGGCGCTGGATTCAGCCGGACAGTCTGAGCGTGCTGGGGGCGGCGCCCGTGCCGTTCTCGGTGCAGCCCACGGAACTGGAGTGGCTGCGCGCGCAGGAGGGACAGCCCGTGACGTGGCGGCCCGCCGGTCAGCCGCCGCAGGCCGCGACGCTGGAACGCGCCGGTGACCTGCTGCTTCGCCTGGAGGGCGGCGGGTTCGTTCACGCGGCCCTGGCTGACCTGTCGTTCGGGTCGCGTCCGCCGGAGCGGGGCGGCGTGACGTTCCGCTCAGAGGGGCCCCTCCCGGCGGGCGCGCAGCTGAGTTACCGCACGGCGGCGCTGTCGTGGGCGCCCCGCTACGAGTTGCGGGTGGGGCAGGCCGTGACGCTGGCGGCGCTGGCGCAGATCACGAACCGCAGCGATCAGGTGTTCACGGCCGGGCGGGCCGACCTGTTCGGCGGCACCGTGCGGCAGAGTGCAGGGGCAATCGGCACGGTCATGAGCGAGCAACAGTCCGCCTCTCCCATGGCGGTGGCCGTCATCCCCGGCATCGCAGGCTCAGTGCCCCTGGCGAACAGCATCGTCAACGTGGGCGAGGTGCGTGGGCTGCAACGCTACGCGCTGCCGGGCGGCCTGACGGTCGGGCGGGGAGAACGGCGAACCGTGCCGTTCCTGAACCCGCAGGTGAGTGCGTTCACGCCCTACGGCAGCGTGCAGTCATACCTGAACGGGGCGGGATCGTCGGGGCAGGTGAACCGGAGGTACAAGTTCACGCCGTCCCTGTCGCTGCCCGCCGGGGTGGTGGATGTGAGGGAGGGTGACCTGCTGATCGGCAGTGTCACCCTGCCTGCCGCTCAGGCGGGCGCGCCGGTCGATCTGGATCTGGGGGGGGACCCGGACCTGCGGTACGTGAAGCGCGTACAGCGCCTCTCTCTGGAGAAGGGCTCGTCTGGGCAGGTGCTCAGCGTGACGTGGCAGGTGACGTACACGTTCACGAGCCGCAAGAGCGCGGGGCTGCGCGTGACCGTGCGGGAGCAGGTGTACGGGCGCAGCGTGGTGGTAGACGGTGGGGCGGTGCAGGCCGGGCAGGTCACTGTGACGCGGACGGCGCAGGTGCCCGCACAGGGGCAGGCAACGTTGACCTTCCGGGTCAAGACGCTGAATTGACCGGGGCCACCTCGATCCAGAACACGCCGCCCAGCCCGGTGCGGGGGGCGAGGTGCATGGTGCTGCCGTCCACATGCAGTCGCGCGGGGAGCTCCGGGCCGGGGGCGTAGGCGCTGAGCAGCCCGTAGTGCTGTTCGCGGGCGCTGAATTCGAAGCCGATGACAGGCAGGCCCGCGCTGAACAGGCGGTCCAGGTGTGCGGTCAGGGGGGCGTGCAGGTGCAGGCCCCAGCGTCCACGGGCGCGCAGGGGCAGGTGCTGCCCAGCCAGGTAGGCGTTCAGGCCGCTCAGCCACGCCCATGGCCACGTGGCGCGCGGTCCCTGCGGGAGCGGCAGCCGGAACGCGCCCTGCGCGACGGCCAGTTCCTCGGCCAGGGCGTCCCGGTCGGGCAGGGGCACGCCCAGTGGCGCGGCGTGGTGGCGCAGCAGGCACGCGGCACTCAGGGCGCCGCAGCCGACCAGTCCGCCGCGCCACACGGCCTGATTCCCGTCCCGCTGCGGCAGGGGACCGGGGAACGCGCGCCAGTCGGGAGCCATGGGGTCAGGGTAGCGGGCGGGCAGGCCAGTTGGCGCAGGTGAAGTCTTGATGCTCGTGTCACGCTGGACGGATGAACACCGAGCCGCTGAAGCCGCATTCCAGGGAGTGGTACGCGCGGCTGGCGCGTGAGCTGGGCGGGTACCGTCACCCGTGGGCGCGGGTGCTGGACGGCCCGGATCCGGAGTTGACCTTCGATGCGCTGCTCACGGAGCGGCTGGGGCCGGGTGTGCGGGTGCCAGCGGTCAGGGTACTGGAGGCCGGGTGCGGGCACGGACCGGACGCGGCGCGCTTCGCATCCGGGGTGGGGCGCTGGGCCGCGTTCGACATGGTGCCGGAACTGGTGGCGCAGGCGCGTGTGAACGCCCCGCACGCGGACATTCACGAGTGGAACGCGAAGGGCGAGGTGCCCCCCGGACTGCGGGGCCCGTTCGACCTGATCGTGTCGCGCCGGGGGCCGACGTCGGTAATCCTGCGCCTGCCGGAACTCGCGGCGCCGGGCGCAGAGTTTTTATACGTCGGGCCGCGCCTGGACGTCCCGCAGGTGCCCGGTCGGCTGGCGGCGGTGGGCTGGGAGGTGCGGGGCGAGTGGCGGATCAGCGTGAGGGCGCGCGTGCCCACGCGGGCGGACTGGGTGACCCGTTGCGAGTGGATGAACGCGCCGGAGCGCCTCCCCGAATGGGACGTGCACGCGGGGCCGGACGGCCTCCCCTACCGCGAGGAACGCTACGTGGTGCTGGCCTCGAATCTCTCGTAGCGCGCCCCGGTGAATGAGAGGCCGTGCGCGGGGACGTTCGCGCCCGCCTGGGACCGCTGCCGCGAGTGGAGGATGTCACCGGCCTGCGCGGGGGTCAGGCGGCCCTGCCCGGCCAGCAGCAGCGTGCCGACCAGTCCGCGGACCATGTGCCGCAGGAAGCTCTCGCCGTGCACGTGGATCTCCCAGATCAGTGGGCCGGGCTGCACGCGCAGCACCCGCAGTTCGCGCACCGTCTGGCGGTCCTCCTGCGTGGCGAACGCCGCGAAGTCGTGCGTACCGGTCAGGGCGGCGGCGGCGGCGTTCATGGCGTCCGCGTCCAGCGGATGGGGGACGTGCAGGGCGCGCCCGTGCCACAGCGGGTGCCGCTGCGGGGCGGCCAGCAGGCGGTACACGTACTGCCGTTCGGTGCAGGAGAAGCGCGCGTGGAACCCGGCGGGCGCTTCGGCGGCGTGCAGGACCGCCACGGTGGGCGGCAGGTGGGCGTTCAGCGCGCGGGCGAGTTTCGCGGTGGGCACCCGGAAGGTGTCGGGGACGTCCACGTGGGCGGGCATGGCTTCGGCGTGCACGCCGGCGTCGGTGCGGCCTGCCGCGACCGGGCGGAACGCCGCCGTGTTCAATGCCGTGAACGCGGCGTGGAGGGTGTCCTGCACGCTCGGCAGGCCCGGCTGGGACTGCCACCCGGCGAAGGGCGCGCCGTCCCACGCGACGGTCAGGTGCAGGCGGCGGTGCCCGGCGGGCGGCTGGTAGTCCGGTCGCGGGTCGGCAGGCTCGGTCATGCCCCCACAGGGTAGCGCAGGCTTTCTCACGGCCCGGGCGGGGGCGGGCGGGTATGCTGCGCGCCAATGGGCGTGCGGATGTGGGGCGGGGCGAGCTGGGGCCGGGCGGCGCTGCTGGGCGCGGTGCTGACGGCAGGACTGACGGGCGTGGCGGGCGCCGGGTCGTACCGCGTGAAGGCCGGGGATACCCTGAGCGGGATCGCCGTGCGGACGGGCGTCAGCGTGGCGGCCCTGCGGACCGCGAATCCACGCCTGAAGTCCTCGGATGCCGTGCAGGCCGGGTGGGAGCTGACGGTTCCCACCTCCGCCCCGCGCGCCACTGCGCCCGTGAAGGCAGGGACGTACACCGTCCGGGCCGGGGACACCCTGAGTGGCATCGCCGTGCGGACGGGCGTCAGCGTGGCGAGCCTGCGGGCCGCGAATCCACGCCTGAAGTCCTCGGATGCCGTGCAGGCCGGGTGGGTGCTGACGGTCCCCACCTCCTCCGCCCCGCGGGCCGCTGCGCCCGTGAAGGCGGGGACGTACACCGTGAAGGACGGCGAGAACCTCACGGTGATCGCGCGCCGCTTCGGCCTGAGCGTCACGCAACTCGTGAACGCCAACCCGCAGTACCGGGGTGGAAAGGCGGTGTGGGCGGGCGCGCCGCTGGTCATCCCGCCGCGCACCGCGACGGCCTCACGCGCGGTGACCGTCCGGGCCACCGGCACCCGCGTGGGCCGCTGGGCATGGCCGCTGCCGGGGTACCACGCGATCAGCAGCGATTACGGCGAGCGCGTGCTGGACGAGGGACCCGAGATGCACTACGGCGTGGACATCGTCGCGCCGCACGGCACGCCGGTCCTGGCCGCCCGGTCAGGCCGCGTACTGGAATCCCGCGCGGACTTCGAGCGGGGCTGGGGCTGGACGGTCGTGCTGGAACATCCGGACGGCTGGATCACCCGCTACGCGCACCTGAGCGCCACGCTCGTGAAACCCGGGGAGCTGGTCATGCAGGGGCAGCCGGTCGGGCGGGTGGGGAACACGGGCCGCAGCACGGGCACGCACCTGCACTTCGGCACGTACCTCCGCTGGGATCCGCGCGACCCGCTGAGTCTGTACTGATGCCCTGCGGTGAGCCGAAGGCGAACCCGACCGGCGGGAGTCACAGGCAAGACCGGCATTCAGGAGATGGACGGGACTCTGGTGCTCTTCCAGAGGTCCGGGAGTCGGATGAATCCGGTCAGGGGGACACCTGATGCAGGTCCACTACGCCGAGGGGAAGGGCGAGGAGGCCCGCGCGGCCCTGCATGCCTTCCTGGACGCCCTGCCGGGCCGGCCGGGGTTCCTGGGCGCGGAATTGCTCCTCTCCCCCGCGCAGCCGGAGTTGACGCTGGTGGCGAGCCGCTGGGCGGACGAGGTGCCGCCCGTGCCGCTGCCGGACGGCGTGCGCGCCTGGGTGTTCCAGGTGCAGGCGAACCGCTGACCACGGTTGCCCTTGCATTCCGATGCCCCTCGCTTTACGATGCCCCTACCACCAGCATCGCCAAGCGAGGTCACCCGTGCGTGACCCCGGAAGGAGCCCCATGGACGCCCAGCAACTCAAAGGTCACCTCGACCTCCTCCTCCTCGCCACCCTGGAACGCGGCCCCCGCTACGGCGGCCAGATCATCGCCGACGTCCAGGCAAGTACGGGCGGCTACTTCAGCATGCGCGAAGGCACCCTCTACCCCGCCCTGCACCGCCTCGAAAAACAGGGCTTCATCCAGGGCGAATTCCAGACCCTCCCGCGCGGCGGCAGCCCCGTCAAGGTCTACACCCTTACCCCCACCGGCAAGACCGAACTGACCGCCCAGCGCGACAAATACGACCGTTTCACCCGCGCCGTGCGCGGCGTCATCGGCGGCCCGGCATGACCCGCGACCAGTTCATCCGCCACGCCACCCGCGGCCTCTGGGGCACCCGCAAGCGCGACGCGGCCCTGGAACTGCGCGGCGCCATTGAGGACAAGATCTACCGCCATCAGCTGTGCGGCCTGGATGCGGCCGACGCCGAACGGGCTGCCCTGCGCGACCTGGGCAGCCCCCACGCCATCGCCCGCGACCTGAACCGCGTCCACACCGCCCCAGCCGCCATCCGGGCCACCCTCCTGCTGGGGGTCGCCGGGCTGCTGAGCTTCCAGGCCGCCGCGCAGATCCCGGCGGTCGGATCGGCGTTCATGCCCAACGACGTGGACATCCGGCAGTGCGATTTCGTGACCGGGCAGGCCATGGCCGACCAGTCACCCGCCACGCGCGCCCGCATGGACCGGCTGCTGGCACAGGTGGGCGGGATGGCGGGCCTGCGCGAGCAGTGCCGGGCAGGCGCGTTCGCCACTCTGGGCCCCCTGCTGAACGTCGCCGACCTGCTGACCGCCCTGAAAGCCGCGCAGGTTCCCGTGAACGCCGACGCCTCGGCCAGCAGCGCCCTGCTGCTCAAAGGCGGCCCGAACGGCAGCGTTCCCCAGATCTCTTTCCAGACCGAGACCATCGGCGGCCAGCGGTACCTGCCCGGCATGTTCCTCATCGCCTTCCTGCAGACCGTCACCACCCAGCCGTTCACCCTGACCGGCCAGACCAACCCGGTGCTGACCATCGGCTCGGCCCGCGTTCCCATCGGCTCGGCCCGCGCCCCGGTGCAGACCGTGGACGTCCTGGCCCACGGCCTGAGTGCCGCCCGCCACACAGATACCTCACTGCCCTTGCCCGTGACGACGATCCCCATGACGACCACTCAGCCCATCGATCCCGCCGCGCCACAACTGGCCGTACCCGGCAAGGACGGGGAGGTCTTCGCGGTCGTGCAGAACATCCTGCGGATCAACGAGGATCGCCGGGGCGCGGACGCACCGGAGACACTGTGGGTGCGCGTCCGGCAGAACGGCCGGATCGCGTTCACGGACGAACTGACCCCCACTATCCGGCTGGTGAACTCGCAGGCGGAACTCGATCAGGCCACCGCGCGGGGTGTGAAGGCGGCGGTGGTGTACCGCGTGACCACCGCGAACCTCCAACGCCCGGTGATGACCGTCGTTCCAGCGGCGCAGGTCAAGGTGGTGACACGCCCATGAACCAGTCCGACCTCTTCATCCGCCACGCCACGCGCGGCCTGTGGGGCACCAGGAAACGCGACGCCGCCCTGGAGTTGCGCGGCGCCATCGAGGACAAGATCTACCGCCACCAGCTGTGCGGCCTGAGTGCTGCCGACGCCGAACGGGCCGCGCTGCGCGATCTGGGCAGCCCCCACGCCATCGCCCGTGACCTGAACCGCGTGCATACTGCGCCGACTGCCCTGCGGGCGACCCTCCTGCTGGGCGTGGTAGGCCTGCTGGGCGTACAGGCCGTCGCGCAGATCCCGGCGGTCGGATCGGCGTTCCGGACGCAGGATCTTCAGGAGTGCCGTGTCCTCAGCCCGGAGGAGGTCGCCAGTCTGCCCCCCGGGGCGCTGGCGCGCCTCCAGCGCGTGTACGCCCAGTACGGAGGGCCAGAAGGCCTGAACGCTCAGTGCAAGAAGGGAGCCTTTCTCTTCCCACTTCTGAACGTCACGGATCTGCTGGCCGCCATGACAGCCGCGAAGGTGCCGGTGTACGCTGCTCCCTCGCCGATCAGTACCAGTGCGCTGGTGCTCAAGGGAAGTCCAGACGGCAATCCACAAATCTCCTATATGACAGAGCTGGTCAATGGTCAGCGGTACGTGCCCAGCCGCGTGCTGATAGGCTTCGTCCGCTCCGTGACGGCCCAGCCGTTCACCCTCACCGGATTGACCAATCCGGTGCTGACCATTGGCGCGGCCCGCATTCCGGTCGGCACCGCGCAGGCCCCGGTGCGTACGGTGGACATCCTGGGTGCAGGGCTGGCGGACGCGCGCCGGACGGACACCTCGCTGCCCCTGCCCGTGAATGTGATGCCTATCGACTCGACGTTCGCGTTCGACCCCGCTGCCCCTCAACTGGCGGTGCCGGGCCAGGACGGCGAGGTCTTCGCGGTGGTGCAGAACATCCGGCGGCTGAATCAGAAGGCCTTCAACGGTGGGGACCAGTCGGAGACGCTGTGGGTCAGGGCGCGGCAGAACGGCCGGATCGCATTCACGGACGAACTGACCCCCAGTATCCGGCTGGTGAACTCGCAGGCGGAACTCGATCAGGCCACTGCGCGGGGCGTGAAGGCGGCGGTGGTGTACCGCGTGGATACCGCGAACCTCCAGCGTCCGGTGCTGACCGTCGTTCCGGCCGCGCAGGTGCGCGTGGCGCAGCCCTGATGGATCTGTTGATTCATTGACTGGGGGACGTGGGCGGCAGCTCACGCTCCCCTTTCCAGCAGGTTACAGCTGCGGGATGTGTGCGGCGAGGTCGCTCATCAGGTCGCGGGCGGTCAGGTCGATGCGGACGGGCGTGACGCTGATCAGTCCGGCCTCGACGGCGCCGTAGTCGGTGTCGGGGTCGTGCGCGTCGGGGGCGGTGCTGGTGCCGGACACCCAGTGGTATTCGCGCCCTTCGGGGTCGTGGCGGGTCAGGAGGGTGTCCTCCCAGCGGTGCTGCCCGACGCGCGTGACGCGCACGCCAGTGGGGGGCTGGGCGGGGAAGTTCACGTTCAGCAGGGTTCGCGGGGGCAGGCCGCGGGTGAGGACGGTCTGGGCGAGTCGGGCGGCGTACGCGGCTCCTGCGGCGAAGTCGTACTCTCCGGCGGGCGTGGCGCGCTGACTGAACGCGATGGCGGGAATGCCGAAGCTCATGCCTTCGATGGCGGCGGCGACGGTGCCCGAGTGTGTGAGGTCGTCCCCGAGGTTCGGGCCGAGGTTGATGCCGCTGACGACCAGGTCGGGTTTCCCGGTCAGGTGGACGCCCATGACGATGCAGTCGGCGGGCGTGCCGTCCACGCGGTACGCGGGGATGTCGCCGAATCCGGCGCTGGCGGTGTGCTTGAAGCGCAGGGGGCGGCGGATGGTGATGCCGTGCCCGACGGCGCTCTGTTCGACGTCGGGGGCGCTGACGATGACGTCCGCGAAGGCGTTCATGGCCTGGGCGAGGGCCTTGATGCCGGGGCTGAAGATGCCGTCGTCGTTCGCGACGAGCACGCGGGGGCGCGGGGAGGTCATGCGGGTCAGGGTAGCGCGCCCCCGGTCAGGGGGGCACGCGGGTGGTGTGGCGATCCGGAATGCCTGGGCGTACGCTGGGGCATGGTGCAGCGGGTCCTGGCGTGCGTGGCGTGCGGGGTGGGGGTGGGTCTGGCGGCGGGTGATTTCCCGGCGCTGGGGCGTGTGGAGCAGGTGCGCGCGCCGGATGGTCGGCCGGTGGTGGTGCAGCGCGTGGCGTGTGCCGCGCCGGACCGGCCGCCGCTGGCGGCGGCGTTGACGCTGGAGGACGCCGGACCGATGCGCTGGCAGGTGGTGCAGCTGGCCACGAACGACGCGGGGGCCGAGGTGCTCAGCGTGGGCCGCAGCCTGCCGCAGATCGCGCCGCACTACCAGCGGTACGTGACGCAGGGGCAGCCGCTGGGGCGCCTGACGTTCTCGGCGCTGCTGGGCACCTGGAAGCTGTTCGGCCTGAAGTTCAGCTGGGAGAACGTCACGTACCGCTGCGCGCTGTCCTGACTGCCGCGGTGGGCGCGGGCGCTAGCATGTGGGCATGACGCTGCACCCGGACCTGAACTTCCCGACCGCGCATGAACTGGACACGCTGAGCCCCGAGGAACTGGCCGGGCGCATGAACGCCCTGTCCGGCACTCTGGGCGCGCGGCTGGGCATCGAGTTCACGGCCGTGTCCCGTGACCGGGTCGTAGCGCGCATGCCGGTGGACGGCAACCGCCAGCCGGCCGGGCGGCTGCATGGTGGGGCGAACCTGGCGCTGGCGGAGGAACTGGCCAGCGTGGGGTCGTGGATGAACCTGGACCCGGCGCGGCAGGTGGCGGTGGGCGTGGACCTGAGCGGCACGCACGTGCGCGGCGTGACGGACGGCTGGGTGACGGGCGAGGGCACCCTGGCGTACCGGGGGCGGACGGTGCTCGTCTGGAGTATCGAGATCCGCGACGAGCGGGGCCGCGTGACGAGCATGGCGCGCTGCACCTGTAACGTGATCTCCCTTGGGGCGTGAACGCCTGATACGAACTCCGATTGAACGGCTTTGTAAGCTATTCAATCCGAGCGGACGCGAGTAGGAGTAAAACGGGTTCCGGGCGTGGAGTTGGCAGATCGGTGGTGTTCCGATCTGTGAACGAAACAGACGGAATCCGTATGAGGGAGGCCCCCGGACATCACGTCGGGGGCCTCCTCGTCTGTGGTGGGCTCAGCCGTTCAGGGCGCGGCTGAAGCTCTGCGCGGCGCGCAGGCGCATGTCCTCGATGGCGGTCCAGTCGGGCAGGCGGCGGCTGAGGGTCTCGTCCGCGACCTGCTGGGGGTTCAGGCGGGTGGAGTGGGCGGGGGCGCCCGCGTCGTCGCAGAAGCCCTGCACCTTGGGGTCGTAGGCGACGCCGGTGAAGGGCGTGTCGCTGGCGGCGGCCAGGATGACCGCGTGCAGGCGGACGCCGATCACGTAGCCGCTCCCGGCGATGGCGTCCAGGGCGACCTGCGGGTCGCGGGTGCTGAGCACGTCGTCCGCGCCGAGGCTGTGGGCCGCCTGGTCGTCGTGGTCGGGCATGAAGCTCAGGGCGGTCACGTGGCGCCCCTCGGCGCGCAGGAGTCGCACGACGTCTTTCAGGGCGTCGGTGGCGTCGGTCACGTCGCCGCGCGGGGCGATGATCACGCGTTTCAGGTCGCGGGTCAGGCCGGGCGTGGGGCTCAGCAGCAGGGCGGGGTCGCCGCCCAGTTCGGCGCGGATGCCCAGGTGGTCCAGGGTGTCGAGGCTGCCGCGGTCGCGGACGATGACGGGCACGCCGCGCAGCGCGCGGGCGACGCGGCGACCCCCATCGGGCGTCAGGGGGCCGATGCTCTGGTTGAACACGACCACGCGGCGCCCCAGCAGTTTCGCGAGGCGGATGACGCCCAGGTAGTACGTGAGGTTGCGGGCGCTGGTCTTGTCCTGCAGCAGGCCGCCGCCGCCGGACAGGACCACCTGCGAGCGCAGGAGCGCGCCGATGAGCGCGGCGGGTTGCATGCGGGCTTCACTCTCGCAGTCATAGGTGCGGGCGGTGTCCTCGGGAGTGTTGGAGAGCAGCAGGGGCCGCGCGCCGTACTTGCGCAGTTCGCGGGTGATGGCCAGTGCGATGGCCTCGTCGCCGGTGTTGCCGAAACCGTAGTAGCCGCTGACGGTGACGTTCATGCGCGCACCTCGCTGGCCCCGCCATACGTGCGCCACAGGTGCAGCGCGGCACGGACGAGCTGAATGGCGATCAGACCGGCGATCAGGCCGATGCCCAGGCCCAGGAAGCAGCGCTGGGCGCTGATCAGCAGTGGCGTGTGGAAGTGGCTGAAGGTGTTCAGGATGCTGGACTGCCCGACGACGCCGCCCAGGATCAGCAGCGCGCCGAAGTACCCGGGGAGCGTGCCGCTCAGGCCCAGGAGGCCCAGGGGGTGCCCGGCCATCTCCTTGAAGCGGGGGCGGACCAGGGTGTCCTGCAGGTCCTGGCGGATCTTCGCCTCGGTGTCGCTGACGCTGGCGCCGGTGGCGTTGCCGCGCCGCAGGAACACCAGCGCGAACACGGCGGCGGCGGCGGCCATGATCAGGATGTCGCCCAGCTTGATGGGCGCGTGGTACACGTCCGCGATGGTCTTGCGCAGGTCCTGTCGGGGCAGGAAGCTCGCGGCGACCAGCAGCAGCGGGAGCAGCAGGGTCAGGCCCACGCCGCGGAAGGGTTCCAGGCCCAGCACGCTGTCCTTGGTGGCGCCCAGCGCGGAGACGAACAGCACGCCGGTCAGGCTCAGTCCGGTCGCGACGAACCAGTCGCTGACGCGCGCTCGGCGCAGCACGAGGCCCAGCGCGGGGAAGGTCACGGCGGCAATCAGCGCCGCGCCGGCAAAGGGGTCGAACTTGTTCATGACCAGGGCCAGCGCGCCGCTCCCGGCGGCGGCCAGCAGTCCCAGCCGGATCAGCGGGAAGCTCAGGCCCAGCAGCAGCAGTGCGGCGACCGGGCCGATCAGGCTCAGGCTGCGCAGCAGGGTGTTCTCGTGGAAGGGTTCGATGACGGGCTGCGTGACCTGTACGCCGGACTTCTTCAGCAGGTCCGTGGTGCGGGTCAGCAGGTCGTTCGTCTCGTTCACGGTGGGGTAGGGGCGGACGTACAGCAGGCGCATGCTGCGTTCCCGCGCGGCGAGGTTGTACTTGCTGGCCAGCGTGATGGGGTCCAGGCGCTGCTGCCAGGCGGGGTTCACGCTGAAGGTCCGGGCGGCGCCGTGCGTGGCGATCAGGGTGTCCAGGCCGCGCTGAGGGGTGGCCTCGATCAGGGCGGGGACGCGGTTGCCCAGGCGGTCGTTGATCTTGGCGAGCAGTTCAGGGGTGCGCGCCCCGATGACTTCCTCGCTGTTGAACAGAATGAAGGGCACGTCGGGCCAGTCCGCGCCGGGTTCGCGGACGGCGTCGTCGGCGTACGGGCGGTAGACCAGCATGAAGCCGCGGGCTTTCAGCTGCTGCATCAGGACCGGGTCGGGCCCGACCGGCAGGAAGGTGGGGTCGGTGGGCCATTCGGTCCAGGTCTGCCCGCCGACCTGCACCTGCCGGGTGGGAATGGTGTACCGGGCGGGCAGCGCCTCGGCCACGCCGGGTTTCAGGGACCGCAGGTAGAAGTTGCGCGGGCTGACGGCGGCGTCGCCAGTCTCGGCGCGCAGATCCGCGCCGCTTTTCAGGTACACCTCGCCGCGCTGCCCGAGGTTCCCGATCACGTCCTCGTAGATGGCGACGCTGTTCACGCCCCTGCGCTGGTACTCGCCCAGCAACTCCAGCGGGTCGCGGCCGAAGCGGCGGGCCTGCGTGACCAGGGCCGGGTAGTCCATGACCAGCGCGGCTGTCTTCTGGGACTGCTCGTAGCTGACCCGGCCGAACGCGAGGATCAGGGCGGGAAGGGCGCTCAGGAGGATCAGGCCCAGCAGCCACGGGGTCAGCGGGTGCCGGGAGGGGGCCGGGACGGTCAGGCCCGGCGAGTTGGGCGGGGTGGGGTGAGCGGGCTGGGTCACAGGGCACATCCTAAAGGCGGGCTGGGGGCGGGGGGCGGACCGCAGGTCGGCGCGGCCGGAACAGCTGAGCATGCCGCGGCGGCCCAGGCGGGGCGTCCGCCAAAAGTGCGCCCCGTCGCTGGGCAGCGGGGCGGGGCGCGGTCAGGTCAGACGGTGGTGCGGATCCGCGCGGCGAGCATGTCCAGCGCGGGTTCGTTCATGCCGCCGTGCGGGATGATCACGTCCGCGTAGCGTTTGGTGGGTTCCACGAAGCTCAGGTGCATGGGGCGCACGTACTCGAGGTACTGCTCGATGACGCTCTCGGGGGTGCGGCCGCGCTCCTGCGTGTCGCGCAGCAGGCGGCGGATGAAGCGTACGTCCGCGTCGGCGTCCACGAAGACCTTCAGGTGCATGCGTTCGCGCAGCGCCTCGTCGTACAGCGCGAAGAAGCCTTCCAGCACCACGACCGGGGCGGGCAGGACGGTGGTGGTGTGCGCGGCGCGGGTGTGGCGCGTGAAGTCGTACTCGGGCATGTCGATCGGCACGCCCGAGAGCAGCGCGTCGATGTGCTGGCGCAGCAGCGTCCAGTCGAACGCGGCGGGGTGATCGTAGTTGGTCTTCAGGCGCGCCTCGAAGGGAATGTCGTCCTGGTTGCGGTAGTAGTTGTCCTGGTTCAGGACGGCCACGCTGCCCTGCCCGACGGTGTCCACGACGCGGCGGGTGACGGTGGTCTTGCCGCTGCCGGACCCGCCGGCCACGCCGATCACGAAGGGGATGCTCACGCCTGCCTCCAGGTGCCGGCACCGCCGAGGCTGCCGATCAGGGCGATGCGCCGCTCGGCCATCTTGCGCGCGACGACGTGGGGGGCCTTGCCGTACTGCTCGGCGGCGGCCGTGATGCGCCCCACCGTCTGGTAGACGCGTTCGGCGGCCTGGTTCATGTCGAGGCCGGTGGCGGCGGCGATCAGGCCCGCGGAGTTGATCGCGAAGTCGGGCATGTACACGATTCCGGCTTCCTTCACGGCGTCCTCGCCGCGGCGGGTCAGGGGGTGGTGTTCACCGCCGGCGATCAGGCGGCACTGCAGGCGGGGCACGTCCACGCTGCGGATCGAGTGGCCGTACCCGCAGGGCGCGAGGATGTCGCACGGCGCGTCCAGCAGCTGGTGGTTGCCGACCACGGTGACGCCGTCGAGGTCCTCGGCGAGCGCCTCGGCGCGTTCCGGGCGGTCGTCGGCGATGGTCAGGCGGGCGCCCTCGCGGTGCAGGTGCGCGGCCAGGGTGCGGCCCACGGCGCCCACGCCGAGAATGGCAACGCGCACGCCGCGCATGCTTTCCGATCCAAGCGCGAAGCGGGCGGCGGCCTTCATGCCGCGGTACACGCCGTAGCCGGTGACGGCGCTGGTGTCGGTGTGCATGCCCAGCGTGGAGTTCGTCTCCTGCGCCACGAACGCGATGTCGGCCGGGCTGACCCCGATGTCCTCGGTGAGGACCACGCGGGCCTCCATGGGCCGCACCTGACGGCCCAGCGCGCGGAACAGCGCTTCGCGCGCGTGCGGGTCGTCCATGCCGCACTCGGGCGTCATCAGGACGCAGGCGCCGCCGCCGTAGTTCAGTCCGGCCAGCGCGGCTTTCAGGGTCAGGCTCTCGGACAGCGCGAGCGCGCCGCGGATGGCGAGTTCCTCGTCCTGTTCGCGCAGGCGTACGCCCGCGATGGCGGGTCCGAGCACGGTGGAATGCACGGCCAGTGCGGCGCGCAGGCCGCTGGGCGCGTGATGAAGCAGCGTCAGGGCCTCGTGGCCGCGCGACTGCATCTCCTCAAGTATCTGCATATCACTCCTGTTGTGGCGCTGAAGCCCGGCGGGCGGGGTCGCCCTCAGCGCGGGGGTCGCCCCGCAGGGTAGCACCCGGCGCGCGGGGCGGGTGACCCCGGCTGAAAGAACGCTGTCAGACGCGGCGGGGCAGGCTTGCATCATGCCCACATGCGCGCAGCACTCGCATGCCCACTGCCGGCGGCGGCCGTGGGAGGAACACCGCGTCACACCATCAGGATGTCGCTTACAATGTGGCGCACAAAGGGGGACATGAATGGATCGGATTGCTCCGCTCGCCAAGATTCTGGCAGAAGCGAACGGGATTGACTGGCAGAAGCTGCAGGGGTCGGGTGCAGGGGGCCAGATTGTCGAACAGGACATTCTGAACTACCTGTCGCGCGTCATGAGTGGCGAGGAGGATCCGCCCAGCACGCCGGTGGACCTGCCGCCGCCCGACTGGAACGGCGAGGAAGTCCCCACGGCCGACATGCTGGGCCGCGCCGGCATGAGCGCCGACATGCTCAGCCGCGCCGGCGTGGACACCGACCTGACGGCCTTCGTGGAACAGACTCGCGCCGCCGTGCCCACCCCGCCGGCCGAGAGCCTCGACGACGACATGGAGTTCGAGCTGGAAGACGAGCCCGAGCAGGAGCCCACACCGGCCCCCGCACCGGAGCCCATGCACGAACCAGCCCCGGTCGCGCCGAGCTTCACCATGCCGGCCGCAGCCGCGCCGGAGCCGGTGGCTCCGCCGGTCGAGTTGCCGGTCACGCCCGAGCCCGCACCGACCCCCGCGCCGGCCGCCAGCTGGAACTGGGGCACGCCCGCCGCTTCCCCCACGGACACCCCGGCCGCGCCCGTCAGTGAACGTGACCCCGAGCCGGTCGCCGCCGCGCCCGAACCGGTGGCTGCGCCAGCCGAGCCGACCCCGACCCCGCCCGCCCCTGCGACGCCCGCTACGGGTGGTCTGGCCTCCGGGCTGGGCAGCCTGCTGTCGCGCCTGTACCAGAAGCCGGCCGAACCGGCCCCCAGCCCGGCGGCGCCCAGTCAGGCGGTTGCGGCCGAAGCCACCCCGCCCACCCCGGTCGCCGAGCCCGTGCAGGACGTGACGCCCGCCGCGCCGGCCGAGGTGGCTGAACCCGCCGCGGCCCAGGCCGAACCGCAGGCGCCCGCCTGGAGTGATGGCCGTCAGGCCGGCGACGCCGCGTGGTCCCAGCCGGCCGAGCCGGAACCGGCCGCCGCCACGGCGGAACCCGAGGCCGAGCCGATGCCCGAGCCGACGGCCCC
This sequence comes from Deinococcus sedimenti, assembly GCF_014648135.1. Lineage (NCBI taxonomy): Bacteria > Thermotogati > Deinococcota > Deinococci > Deinococcales > Deinococcaceae > Deinococcus > Deinococcus sedimenti. Next base: position 47,037 of record NZ_BMQN01000016.1, read on the forward strand.
CGACACCATGCAGCCGGAAACCGACACCGCGCAGCCGGAGGTCGCAGAGCCCGAATCGGCGCAACCCGAAGTGCTGGAGCCCGAACCGGTCGCCGCCGAGGCCGAGCCGGTCCTGGCTGAACCGGAACAACACACGGACATGCCGGTCGACGCGGAGCGTCCTGCGCCCGAAGTCGAGCCGGAGCCGGTCATGGCCGAGCCGGAGCAGCCAGTCGACGCGCCCGCGCCGATGCCAGCCGCACCCGCCGGGAACGCCGTGTGGTTCGGCGCGTACCTGCGCCGTGACGCGAACGTGGCGGCCCTGCACGACCTGCGTGGTCAGGTGACGGCGGCGCTGTCGCGGGACCTGCCGCTGGCGCTGCTGGTGGCCCGCGCCGCCGCGCGTCACGCGGACAGCCTGGGGCTGGGCAGCGTGGCGGTGCACGCCGACGGTGGCGCCCAGGCGGTCGGCAGCGGCAGCCTGCGCGACGCGCTGGACGCCGGTGCGTTTACCGGCACGCCGGACCTGCTGGTCGTGGACGCCGGATCGATGGACCTGGATGACCTGCACTTCCCGCACACGACGACGCTCAGCGTGGGTCGCGTGCAGGATGGCCGCGCGGCGCTGACGCTGAACGGCGACGTGGACGCGGCGCGCGCGGCGCAGTTCCTGGCACAGGTGGCCGGGACGCTGGAGCAGCCGATCCTGCTGGTGCTGTAACCCCTCTGTCGGCCGCGCCTCTCCCCCCCAGGGAGGAGGCGCGGCCTTCTGTCGTGCTGCTGACCGTGTTGTGTCGCCGTGGGCGCGCGGCGCACAATGGCGGGCATGGTGACAGCGATCGTGATGGTGCAGGCCGAGCGGCAGCGCGTGCAGGAGACGGCCGAGGCGCTGGCGGGCGTCCCGAGTGTCCGCGAGGTGTACTCGGTGACGGGCGAATGGGACATCGTGGCGATCCTGAAACTGACGCGCTACGAGGATCTAGACGACGTGGTGACCGGGCACCTACGCAAGGTCGAGGGCATCACGCGCACGCAGACGATGCTGGCGTTCCGGACGTACAACGATTCCCTGCTGGATCAGGGGTTCGGGGTGGGCCTGGACGAGTCGCAGCAGCGTTGAACGGCGGATGAGCGTCGTTTAAGAAACCTTCACGCGCTGGTTGATGCGTGGGGTTTTGTGACCTGTCCCACCTGAGCCCGGGGGGCGGGCGGGTACGTTGCACGCATGCGAAACCAACTGAAGCGCGCGGCCCTGCTGGGCGCGACCCTCCTGACCAGCGCCGCGCTGGGCTCTGCCGCCGCGAAGTCGATCGTGGTGGGCAGCAAACTCGACCCCGAGGCGCAGATCCTCGGGCAGATGATCGTCCTGACCCTCCGGAATGCCGGGCTGGACGTGACCGACAAGACGAACCTGGGGGATACCGGCGTGAACCGCAAGGCGATCCTGGCCGGGGAGATCGACGTGTACCCCGAATACACCGGCAACGCCGTGTACCTGTTCCCGAAGGCGAACATCAGCGCGAAGCAGGCCGGGAACCCCGGCACGATCTACGGGCTGGCGCGGCAGCTGGACAGCAAGAACGGCGTGACGTGGCTCAAGCCCGCGAACGTGAACAACACCTGGGTGATCGCGGTGCCGCAGGCGCTGGCGCAGAGCGCCAAGCTGAGCAGTGTCGCGGACCTCGCGAAGTACGTCAACGGAGGCGGGAAGCTGAAGATGGCGGGCAGCCCGGAGTTCTTCAACCGCCCGGACACCATGCCCGCCTTCGAGGCCGCGTACGGCTTCAAGCTCAGGGCCGATCAGAAGCTGGTGCTGGCCGGGGCGACGCCGCCCCAGACGCAGCAGGCGGCCGCGAACGGCACGAACGGCGTGAACGCCGCGATGGCGTACGGCACGGACGGCACGCTGGCGGCACTGAAGATGGTGGCGCTGAAGGACCCGAAGGGCGCGCAGGCGGTGTACCAGCCGGCCCCGATCATCCGCACGGACACCCTGAAGGCCAACCCGCAGGTCACGGGGCTGCTGAACCGCGTGTTCGCCACGCTGACCCAGGGCACCCTGCAGGGCCTGAACGCGAAGGTGGCACTGGAGGGCCGCACGGCGCAGGACGTGGCGCGCGAGTACCTGAAGGGCAAGGGGCTCCTCAAGTAATGCGCGGGCCGCGCTGGACCAGACGGTGAGCACGGCGCGGACCGGGGTGGGGGCAGGGGCGCAGGCTCCTGCCCCTGCTGCTGCGCGCCGGGACGTGCGGCTGGTGCTGTGGCTCGCGGCCCTGCCGATGCTGGCGGGGGCGTGGCTACCGTGGGTGCTGCTGCGCCCGAACCGGCTGGCGCCCGGCGAGTACCTGCGGCTGCCGCCCGAGTGGGTGGCGCTGACGGCCGCGCTGGCGCTGCTCCCCGCTATCGTCGGGCATTGGCGGCGTGGGCTGGTGTGGCTGCCCGCCACGCTGGCGCTGCTGCTGGGCGTGTGGCTGCTGGGGACCCGCACGGCGGCGGCGCTGGCCGGTCAGGCGGAGTTCGCACGGGCGAGTGCGGCCAGCGGCGTGTGGCTGTACCTGCTGGGGGCGGGCGGCGCGGCCTACGCGGCCGGGCTGGCCCTCCCGGAACGCCGCTGGGTCGCGTGGCTGTGGCTGCCGCCCGCGCTGACGCTGCTGCTGGGCGGGCATCTGGCGGGCTGGTCGGTGCTTGTCGAGGGCCGGAACGAGGGGCCGCGCTGGGTGCAGGAGCTGGCGCAGCACTTACGGCTGGTGGGCAGTGCGCTGGGCCTGTCGGTACTGATCGGGGTGCCGCTGGCGGTGTGGGCGGCGGGTCGCGCGCGGGTGGCGGACGCGGTGCTGGGCGTGGCGAACGCCGTGCAGACGCTGCCCAGCCTCGCCCTGCTGGGCCTGCTGATCGCGCCGCTGTCGGCGCTGGCGAACGCCGTGCCCGCCCTGCGCGAGGCCGGGGTCAGCGGGATCGGCGTGGCCCCGGCGCTGACGGCCATGACGCTGTACGCGCTGCTGCCGGTGCTGCGCAACGGCGTGGTGGCCCTGCGGGGCGTGCCCGCCGGGGTGGTCGACGCGGCGCGCGGGATGGGCATGACGGCCTCGCAGCGCTTCTGGCGGGTGCAGGTGCCGCTGGCGCTGCCGGTGTGGCTGGGCGGGGTGCGGCAGGCGGCGGTGCTGCTGGTGGGCGTGGCGGCGGTCGCCGCGCTGATCGGCGCGGGGGGGCTCGGCACCTACATTTTCAAGGGCCTGCAGAGTGCCGCGTCGGACCTGATCCTGCTGGGGGCCGTTCCGGCGGCGCTGCTGGCCATTCTCGTGGACGGCGCGCTGCGGGCGCTGGAGGGCTGGCTGGGCCGCCGCCTGGGGAGGGCCGCATGATTCAAGTGGAACACCTGGAGAAACGCTACGGGGACAGTATCGCCGTGCAGGACCTTAATCTCACGTTCCCGGAGGGGCAGCTGACGGCGCTGCTGGGTCCGTCGGGCTGCGGGAAGACGACCACGCTGCGGATGATCAACCGCCTGATCGAACCGAGCGGGGGCCGCATTCTGCTGGGCGGCCAGGATACCCGCACGCTGAAGCCGGAGGCGCTGCGGCGCGGCATCGGGTACGTCATCCAGCAGATCGGGCTGTTTCCGCACCTGAGCGTCGCGCAGAACGTGTCGACCGTCCCGGACCTGCTGGGCCGCGACCGCCGCGCGACCGCGCAGCGCGTGGACGAACTGCTGGACCTCGTGGGTCTGGACCCCGCCGTGTACCGCGAGAAACGCCCCGCCGAGCTGTCGGGCGGGCAGGCGCAGCGGGTGGGCGTGGCGCGCGCGCTGGCCGCCGACCCGCCCGTGCTGCTGATGGACGAGCCCTTCGGGGCGCTGGACCCGCTGGCCCGCGACCGCCTGCAGGACGCGTTCCGCGACATCCAGCGGCGATTGGGCAAGACGGTGGTGATGGTCACGCACGACATCGACGAGGCCCTGCGCCTGGGCGACCGGGTGGCGCTGATGCGCGCGGGCCGCCTAGAGCAGTTCGGCACCCCCGACGACCTGATTCACCGCCCCGCGAGCGAGTTCGTGCGGGACTTCCTGGGTGAGGACGCCACGTTGCGTCAGCTGGCCGGGCGGCCCGTGTCGGCGTTCGTCCGCGCGGGTCTCCCCTCGCCGGGTGCGCCGCGCGTGCAGGGGGACCTGAATGCCCGCAGCGCCCTGAGCGTCATGCTGCGCGAGGGTCACGACACGCTGGAGGTCCTGCGCGGCGAGGAGCTGTTGGGGTACGTCGCGTGGCAGGACCTGCGCGGCGAGGGCCACGCGTGACCGCGACCCTGCCCGCCCGCAGGCGCCAGGCGCGTCTGACGTGGGGGGCGCTGCTGTGGCCTGCCCTGCTGCTGCTGTGCCTGCTGCCGGGCGTCCTCCCGGCCCTGATCAACCCGTTGAACCTGGGCGAGGTGGGGGCCTTCGATCCGCCGCTGTGGCGACTGACCCTGACTCATCTGGGACTGGTCGCGCTGTCCGGTGTGGTGGTCCTGGCGCTGGGATTGCCGCTGGCGGTCGCTGTGACCCGCCCCGGCTGGGACGCCCCCCGCCAGCTCGCGGAGACGCTGGTGGGCCTGGGGCAGACGGTCCCGACCTTCGCGATCCTGGCGCTGGCGGTGCCCGCGCTGGGCTTCGGCTGGGCGCCGACGCTGCTGGGCCTGATCGTGTACGGACTGGTGCCGGTCGTCAGCAATGCCATCCTGGGTCTGAGCGGCGTGGACCGGGGCGTGCTGGACGCCGCGCGCGGCATGGGCATGACCGCCTGGCAGCGCCTGTGGCGGGTGGAACTGCCGCTGGCCCGGCCCGTGATCCTGGCGGGCCTGCGGACCAGCGTCGTGTACAACGTGGGCACTGCCACAGTGGGCGCGGCATTAGGCGCAGGTGGGTTGGGTGAACCAATCATTAACGGTCTATCTCAGCAGAACACGTCGCTCGTCCTGTGCGGAGCGCTGCTTTCTGCCCTCCTGGCGCTGACATTGGATGCCTGGTTGAACCTGGTCGAGGGACGGGCGGGACAGATGTCATGACGGCTGCATTCCGCTAGAATGCCCGGCATGCAGCCTCGGCAGCGTTTCCTGAACCGGACTGCACGCTCCCTTTGGCATCTGCCTGCCCTTCTCCAGACTGAATGACGGCCCAGCCCCTGTGCTGGGCCGTTTTGTTGGTGTGTTCTGGGAGCGGAAGGCCGTCGGCCCCACGCCGCCCGTGGGTCGAGTTCAGCGTCAGCCCAACCCGCCTCACGAGGTGACACCTTGAAGCAGACCGCCTTTGAACCCGGTGACCGCGTCGTCCTTCCGCCCTATGGAATCGGGGTGGTGAGCAGCATCTGCCTGCGCCCCGTCGCCGGGGAAGATCACGCCTACTATCAGGTGGACTTCCCGAACACCTCAAGCCGCGCGTTCGTGCCCGTCGCGTCGCCCGACATCGCCGGGATGCGCGCCGCCCTGACCGCGCACGACATGCCGGCCCTGCTGGACTCCCTGAAGACCAGCCGCCTGAACCTGCCCCGCCAGTGGGCGGCCCGTCACCGCCGCGTGACCGAGATCCTCGTCAGCGGCAACCCCTTCGAACTGGCGATCCTGACCTGCGAGTTACGCCGTTGGAACGTCGAGCGGGGCCTTCCCGACCTGGACCGTCAGGCGTTCCGCCGCGCGATCAAGCTGCTGGAGCAGGAGGTCAGCGGCCTGCAAGATGACGGTGCACATGACGTGCAGCAGCTGCTGGTGCATGCCTGGAACGAGACGCCGCAGGCCGTCGCTGCCGACTGAAGCGACAAGGGTGGAGTCGGACCTTGTCCGGCTCTTTTCGCTGCGGCGCAGCAGGTGTCGACAAAAGCGCGTCCCCGACGCTGGAGGCGTCGGGGACGAGGAGAGCAGAGTTGCAGTCAACCCCAGGGGGGCTGATGTGGGAAGAGATGAGGAACCTGTAGAAAGGAGGTGATCCAACCGCACCTTCCGGTACAGTTACCTTGTTACGACTTCACCCC
>NZ_BMQN01000017.1 GCF_014648135.1 Deinococcus sedimenti
CGGAAAAGTCGGTCAGCGCGGGGGTTTTTTCTATATCACCACCGCAACCCACGGGTTGCGTGCACCACAGGCGCCGCAAGCGGCGCTGTGATGCGGGAGTAGCTCAGCTGGTAGAGCACTACCTTGCCAAGGTAGATGTCGCGAGTTCGAATCTCGTCTCCCGCTCCAACCCCACCCCCTCCCCGGATGGGGTTTTTTTCTTGCCCGCACACGACAGGGCCGCCTCCCAGGTGACGGGGGCGGCCCTTTTTCCATTACATCTTCCAGCCGACGCAGTTGCTTCAAGCTGTGCAATTCGAGGAAACGGAACAGCCCCCCAGGTTTATGGGGGGCTGTTCTCATTGGTGCCGGGAAAGGGACTTGAACCCTCACGCCTCTCGGCGGCCGATTTTAAGTCGGATGCGTCTACCATTCCGCCATCCCGGCGCGTGCTTGGGAAAGCCTGCCCAGTATAGGAGAAATCCCCGCCGGGTGGGCGGGGATCTGTGGTGGAGGTGGGCGGAGTCGAACCGCCGTCCAAGAGTCCGTTCAGCGTGCGTCTACGTGTGTATCCCACAGTTTGATTGTCGGGCTGGGGGCGACTGGTGGGCGCGCCTCCCCTTTGCCTTATTTCCACTTAGTTTCGCTTCCCGCTATGGAACCTTGCGTTGGCTAGCCTTCTTTTGGTTCAGTTCGCGCGGCGCCAAAGGCTGGGCTTCGCGGTCACTGTCTCACTTAAGCAGCGAGAGCGTAGTTCTGGTTGCCAGTTAATGGCTTTGCCGTTTGTTTACGAGGCCAACGGCACCTCGACACGCAACAGCGCCTGCAGTTCCCCTGTCGAAACCGGGTCACCCCCAGGGTGTTCACCGACTCTCATCGGTGCCCGTATGGTAGCACCTCCGCCTGACGGACGCATGATGGAAAAGCACGATTCAGACACGCTGAACGGCCTACCGGCCCGGGGTGACCCTACCTGCGGAACTGACCGTTGAAGTTGCGCCACTGCTTCTGCCCGAACGCGTACGCTGGGTGCGTCCAGCGGCCTGCCACCACGCCCTCCCGCAGGGTGGACAGCAGCTGCTCCGGCGTGTGGATCGTCCGGAAGGGCGCTTCCACCCACGCCTCGCCGATGTCACGCAGGGTGTGCGCGTCACTCCCGGCACTCATCGGCAGCCCGCGCGCCCGCGCCCACTCGGCCGCCGCGCGGTTCCAGCGGTGTCGGGACAGGCGGGAATTAAAGGTCTCGACGATATCGATGTCCGCCGCGATGCGCTCGGTCGCCTCGGGACGCAGGCGGTACCGCTTCAGGGGATCGAAGCCATGCTGCAGGAGCACCAGCCCCCCCTGCGCCCTGATCTCGCGCACGGTCTCCTCGGGCGTGAGTTTCGGTGGGATGCGTTCCTGGAGGAACAGGCCGATCAGCTCGCCCTCGCTGGTCGTGACCTCCTCGCCGGGGATGACGCTGAGGCGGTCGTCGAGGCCCTGGTCGCGGATGATGGCCTGCAACTCCGGGCCGCCGCGGTGCTGGTCGTGGTCGGTCACGGCGATCACGCGGGTGTTCGTGCGGAGCATCCACGCGGGAATGTCCCGCAGGGGCGTGCGGCAGTCGTGACTGACTTCCGTGTGCATGTGCAGGTCCACGCGCATGACCTGCACGCCGCCGCGCCACACGATGTTGTTCTGCATGGTCGCCGCCGGGCGCGGTGCCCAGCCCAGCGCAGCCCCCACGCGGTCCTGCACGGCATGCACGAGCGCTACCGGCCAGGAGCGGCGCAGCGGGATCTCGCGCGCCTCCTGCGGGTTGGGCGGGGGGAGGGGAGGCCCGGGCGGCACCTCAGACCACCTCTGGATCAGAAGGTGGTGATTCAGGCTCGGGCAGGGGCACCAGCACGCTGAGCGCCCCGGGCCACGCCTCGATCAGCACGCGGCCCGTCACGCCCTGCATGGGCGGCCGGACCTCCGCGTCCACGTGGAACGCCTGCCCGGTGTACGGGATCTCCACGCGCCCCGCGCGGGTACTCTCGACGCTGCTGAGCGCCTCGAAGTCATCCCGCGCCAGCGCCGCGAGGTACGTCAGCATGCCCTCACGTCCCGCCGCGTCAATGCGGACCACGTCCAGCTGCCCGTCCGCCGGGTCGGCATTCGTCGCCAGGCGGAGCCTCGGCCCGGTCGCCTTCGTGTTCAGCACCTCCAGCAGCGCGAACGCCGCCGTGGGCTGCTCCTCGCCGTCCAGGGTCAGCGTCACGGGCGGCGGGTCGAAACTCGTCAGGGTCGTCGTGAGGGCCTGCACGGCCCGCAGGGGGCTCTTGCCGCCCTCCGGGTCGTACTCGGCCATCACGTCCGCGAACGCCCCGCACCCGCACGCCTCCAGGAACACGTCCTCGCCCCAGGGGCCTTCCACGCGGCCCAGGTCGAACGGGCGGACCTCCGCGCGGCCGTACGCGGCGATCACGTCCAGCGGTTCGCCCTGCACGCCCAGCGTCCGCGCCACGTTGTTCGCCGTGCCCATCGGAATGACCGCCAGGGTCACCTCCGGGCGGCCCGCCAGGGTCAGGCCCACCGCGCGCTGCGTGCCGTCCCCACCCGCCACGAATACCGTGCCCTGCACGCCATCCAGGGCTTCCTCCAGGTCGTCCTCGCAGCTGGTCGCGCGGTACACCGGCGTGAACCCGATCGCGTGAATGGCGTTCACCAGATCGTCCGGCGTGCAGCGGCTGCTGCCACCCGCGTTCGTGTTGTAGATCAGCGTCGCCGTGCCACGCTGCGGGGCAGCAGGGGAGCCCTCCGGGGCGAGGGAATGGGGTGCGGTCATGCCGCCACTGTAGCCACCTCGCACGGCGCGCGCCTTGAGGAAACCATGACCCCTCCCGCACCACCCCACCCCCCCGCACGCGCCCCGCTAGAGTGCAGGACATGCCCCCCGCGCCCGCCGTGCTGATCCACAACCCCGGCGCCGGCACCAGCCACCGCGCCGACCCCAGCCAGCTGCAGGCGGCGCTGCGGGACGCCGGATTCGACGCCGAACACCGCCCCACCCGCACCCCCCACGACCTCGGCCTGGCCCTGAGCGGCCCGCTGCCCGGCCCCGTGTTCATCGCCGGGGGGGACGGCACCTTCCGCGCCGCCGCGCTGCACCTCACCGGACGGGACGCCACGGTCGGCGTGATCCCACTGGGCACCTCGAACAACATCGCCCGGACGCTGGGCCTGACCGGCGACCCCGTGGACGTCGCCCGCGCGTACCGCACCGCCACCCGGCACCCGTTCGACGCGGGCCGCGTCCAGGCCCCCTGGGGGGAGGACGTGTTCTTCGAAGCGTTCGGCTGCGGCCTGTTCGCGGACCTGCTGCACGCCTACGACCCCACCGCGCCTAAAAGCCCCCTGCGGGCCGCGCAGGCCCTCCTGACCACCCTGCCCGGCTTCCAGGCGCAGCCCGTCCCCACCTGCATCGACGGGCACCCCAGCCCCGCGCCGCCACTGACCCTGCTGGAAATCATGAACATCCCGTCCACCGGGAACGGCCTGCACCTCGCGCCCGACGCGCACCCCGGCGACGGCCTGCTGAACCTGATCCGCGTGAACGGCCAGCAGCGCGACAGCCTCGCCGCGTACGCCACCGCCATGCTGCGCGGGCAGTTCGACACGCTGCCCAGCGTGCAGGAGGACGTCGCCGCCACCTTCACCCTGCACGCCACCGGGCAGCACGTCGGGCAGGTGTTCCACGTGGACGGCGAGACCCGCACGCACCCCGGCAGCCCCGTCCACGTTCAGGTGTGGGCGGGCGCGCTGCACGTCCTCCGACCCGACTGAGGAGACAGCTGAACGCTTGCGAATCAGGCGAGGTCGCCCGGTCGCCCCCTCACCCTTCCGGCGCTGTGCGCCTCTGCTGCGCAGCTCTGCGAGTCCCTCCCTCTCTGCTTCGCAGCTCTCCGAGTCCCACAAGGGGAGAGGGGAGAAAAGAAGATCACCCCTCCGCGCGACCCTTCCGCTCGGCCCGCATGGCCGCCGCGTCCTCCAGCATCAGCGCGGGCAGCAGCGCGAAACTCCCCGCGAAGAGCGACGCCACCGCCGCCGGAACCCGCACCCGCGTCCGTCCGTTCAGCACTAGGTACAGCGCGCCCAGGGTGCTCAGCGCGCCGATATCCATGAACATCACCCGCGCGAACGCACTGCGCCGCAGCGTCTCCCGCGTCCCCAGCTCCCCCGGACGCCGCCGCCCCACCACCGCCGTCAATACCAGCATCAGCAGCAAAGAGGCGTACAGGCGCAGACGAGCAGGGGAGGGGCGAGCGTAATCAGAGAGAGGCATACGGGCAGCGTACCCACTCCAACCCGGCCAGAGCGTACGCATTCCCCCGCCCCCGAGTGGAGTGTCCTCGGAAAAGGAGGTGCACCCACCAATAAGCGGGTGCACCGGTCAACAATCAATTACTGACTGTTGGATTTCAGCTGCGACAAGACAGATTGTCTGACTTCGGCACAGCATCCAGTGATAGCTAGGCGTTCACCGTCGAGTTCCACCGTAGGGCTCTGGTTGTGTGTTGCACAGACAGTCTCCGATGCTATGTGCTGCGCTCTGGCGAAATAGGCGTTGATTGCCTTTTCCTGAACTCTTTGGAGAAACGCGTCGCGGTCGAATGCCATTACTTCTTACCTCGCTCGCGTTGGCTGAGTGCGCTTGCAGCCGCGCTTTTCTGCGTCGGTGTACTGCGAGGATTTGAGAGTACTTTTGAGGCGGCAGTAGCAGCTTTGGAACTGGTTTTCTTGTTTGCCATGCTTTGGCTCCTTTGCTGGAGTTATGCGAACTGTTGCCAAGTTGCCTTTTGGGCCTCAAAGGGGTACGCTCTGAGCACTTTCCACAGTAGCTAGATCGCCTCCCCAACGAGGCCGCAGTGATCTGGTTTCCGACGTTCCAGGCCTAGCCTAGAGCGTCGATTTCATTTCAATCACCTCCCATTCAAGGGCAAGAAAGGGGGCCGTAGCCCCCTCCTTTCTTACCCGCATTTGCTGTAGCCGCAGGCTTGGCATTTCAGGCAGCCTTCCTCGCGGATCACGGCTTTCTCCTCGCACACCGGGCACCGCTCGCGCGCCATGCCGTCCACGCTGACGCCACTGGGCGCCGCGCTGACGGTGGTGACGGGTTGGGCGGTGTCGGTGCTGCCTCCGGCGAGGGGGGGGAGTTTGGCGGCGTCGAGGTCTTTCTGGAAGGTTTCCAGGGCGACGGCGATCAGGTCGGCTTTGCTGCCCACCAATCGGCCGTTGTAGCTGCCGTACAGGCCGCCGTTGATGCCGCGCAGGGTTTTGACGATGGCCTGGGCGGGGACGCCGTGTTGGAGGGCGATGCTGACGACGCGGCCGAGGGCTTCGCTGTCGGCGTTCGCTTCGTCGCCGGCGCGGCCCGAAATGACCATGACTTCGACGGGTTTGCCGCCGAGTTCGTTGACGGTGACGAGGAAGCTGCGGCGGTGGCCGCTGGTGGGGTCGGTGAGTTTGACCATGTCGGTGATGCCGCGCAGTCGGGTGGGGCGTTCGTAGTGCGGCTTCGCCGGGGCGGATGGCTGATGGCGGATGGCAGTGGGCTGGGTGGTGGTTGCGTCCTGGGCCTTGGCCATCTGCTGTTCGCCTTCTGCCTGCTCGCCCATGACGTCGGCGCTGGCGCTGACTTCGGGGGTGGGTTCTTCGGTCTTGGCTTTTTTCTTGCTGGTGCTCAGGACCTGGAACTGGCGGCTGCCGTCGCGGTACACGGTGATGCCTTTGCAACCGGTCTTGTACGCTTCGCTGTAGGCGTCCTGCACGTCCTGGACGGTGGCGTCGTTGGGGAGGTTGATGGTCTTGGAGAGGCTGTTGGCGGCGTGCCCTTCGGCGTCGAAGGCGCGTTGCACGGTGCCCTGCATGCGGACGTGGTCGACGGGTTTGATGTCGTGCGCGCAGACGAACACCTGCTGGAGGGCGTCGGGAATGAAGGGCAGGCCGACGACCGAGCCGTGGTTTTCGCTGACGGCTTCGGTGACCTTGTCCCAGTCCCAGCCTCCGTCTTTCGTCATGCCCTGGGGGGCGGGGTACGTTTCGAGCAGTTCGACGAAGAGGGGGGCGAGGAGGGCGCGGTATTCGCTGCCGATCTTGCGCCAGATGAACGGGCTGAAGATGGGTTCGATGCCGGAGGAGACGCCCATGAGCATGCTGGTGGTGCCGGTGGGGGCGACGGTCAGCACGGCGACGTTGCGGCGGGGCGCGTGGGGGATCTGTTCGGCGTTGCGGGTGTACACGGGGTAGATGCCGCGTTCCTCGCCCAGGCGTTCGCTTTCCGCGATGGCCTCTTCGCGCAGGGCGCTCATGATGTCGTAGATGGTGTCGCGGCCCGCTTCGCTGTCGTAGCGCAGGCCCAGTTTGATGAGGGCGTCGGCGAGGCCCATGACGCCCAGGCCCAGGCGGCGCAGGTCCTGGCTGGCGACGCGGTTGTCTTCCAGCGCGAACACGTTCACGTCGAGCACGTCGTCCAGGAAGCGCACGCAGGTGCGGACGTCCGCGCGGAACGTGTCGTAGTCGAAGCTGCTGTTCTGCACGTACGCCGCGAGGTTGATGGCGCCCAGGTCGCAGGGTTCACCGACGGTCAGGGGGATCTCGCCGCAGGGGTTGGTGCTGCGGATCTGGTAGCGCTCGCCGAGGTTCTTCAGGGCGCTGTATTCGTTGATGCGGTCCACGAAGATCAGGCCGGGTTCGCCGGTGCTCCAGGCGTGCTGCGCGATCTGGTCCCACAGCCACTGGGCGGGAATGCTGGTCTTGCCGCTCTTGTCGGTGTATACGGGGACGCCCTGCGCGTCGTCCTCGGCGCGGGTGGGCAGGCTGGGGAGGGTGCCCTTGAACGTGCCCTTCTGCGGCGCGAGGTAGTACTTGCCGGGCACGTCCTGCGCGTTCACGGGCCACAGGCCGCCCGCCTGGAGGGTGTCCCAGAAGGCGCTGCTGACCAGGATGCTGATGTTGAAGGTGCTGATGTCGCCTTCAGCGGCCTCGCGGTCGAGGTCCTTGGCGGTCAGGAAGTCCAGCACGTCCGGATGCTCGATGCTGATCGTGGCCATGCCCGCGCCGCGCCGGGTGCCGCCCTGACGGACGACGCGCAGGACGGGGGCGTACACGAAGCGCAGGGTGTTGATCGGGCCCGACGCTTCCGCGCCGCGGTTGGCCCATTCCAGGAAGTTGTCGAAGATTTCCAGCAGGAAGCTGACGGGGCCGCTGCTCGTGCCGCCCGAGCCCTTGATGGGGGCACCCTCGGGGCGCATGCTGCTCAGGTCCAGGCGGGGTTCCAGGCCGGTCTTGGCGTCCTCGGCGATCTTGCGCGCGGCGTCCACGATGCCGCCCATGTCGTCCGGGACGGCCTGCACGCCCTCCGGCATGGCCTTCACGACGGACACGCCGTTCGCGCGGGCCAGCGCGACCAGTTCCGGCTTGATGACCTGCCCGTACACCACGCGCGTCCAGTTCCGCACGGCGATGGGCTGCTTCTCCCCGTCGGGTTGGGTGGGGGGGCGCATGAGGCCCTCGATGAAGTCCTGCACGTCCGCGTGCGCGGCGCTCATGTACACCCAGCCGCGCACGCCGGTGTCGGGGCGGCTGCTCTCGGCGCGGGGCGTGTACACGTCCAGGTTCACGCCGTTCCCGCCGCCGACCTTCGTGACCAGCGCGAGTTTCTTCGCGACTTCCATCACGCCTTCGAAGGTGTGCGGCGCGTGCTCGGTCGCGCCCTGCACGAAGCAGTTCAGGACGTTCCCGTGCTGCGTTCCCGCGCCCGCCAGGACGCGCCCGCCGGGGCAGAATTTCTTCCCGGCCATCAGGTCGTAGTACGCCTGCGCCCAGTGCTCGCGCGCGCCCGCCTCCTCGGCTCCGGCCACCCAGGTGGCGATGCGGCGGAACATGCCGCTCAGGTCGCCGTCCGTGCCCTGCAGGTACTGCCGCTTGGCGATGTGGTGGGCGTTCTCGTCGAAGTTGGTCAGGGGCTGGGCGCTCAGGGTGGTCACGGTGGGTCTCCTTGCGGGCGAGGGGTTGATGGCATGAGTACACAGCACAGAGCCCGCACCGCCCCGGTCGGGAGGCTGTGAGGTGAGCTGCTGTGGTGGCCGGTGAAGTGGGCCTTGCCTTAGATGGCTGACTGTACCACCCGCCCGCAGGAGGTACAAGCGCTTGTACCTCCAATGAAGCGGACATACAACATGCAGCAAAACATGCAGATATGAAGATCCGCTCAAGCCCGTCTGGCACGCCGGATTCTCACCTCGGCCTGCCCGGCGTCCCACCGGAATCCACGCTCAGCGCGCCCGGCTCACCGGTCACCGCAGACCCACCGGCAGGGTCGCCCCGGTCCCCTCACGGCGCTGTCCGGTGATCAGTGCTGTTCGGGTTTCGCCTCTCGTTCCATCAGGCGCGCCACGCCGTCCTGCGGCGTCCACTCGCCCCGCGTGACGTGCGCCACCGCCCGCACGATCGGCAGGTCATGCCCGTGCGCCGCCGCCCACGCGTCCAGCAGCCCCGCCGTACGCAGACCCTCCACGACCTTCCCACCCTGCCCCGGATGCTCCCCGCGCGCGATGGCCTCGCCTGCCGCGCGGTTGCGGCTGTGACGACTGGTGGCCGTGGCGACCAGATCCCCCAGGCCACTCAGGCCATACACCGTCTCCTCGCGTGCGCCCAGCGCCGTCAGGTAGCGGTTCATCTCGCGCAGTCCACGCGTGATCAGCGCGGACTTGGCGTTGTCGCCCAGGTTCAGGCCGTCCACCAGTCCGGCGGCGACCGCCATGACGTTCTTCAGCACGCCGCCCAGTTCCACGCCCGTCTCGTCGTCGCTGGTGTACACGCGCAGGCCCGGCGTCATCAGCGCCGCCTGCACGGACCGCGCGAAACCCCCGTCGCGGCTGGCGACCACGGTCGCGGCGGGCAGACCCCGCCCGATCTCCTCGGCATGATTCGGGCCGCTCAGGACCGCCACGCGCGTGAACCCCAGCTGCCGCGCCAGCACGCTCAGCTGCCCCCCGTCCGGCGCGAGACCCTTGGCGCACAGCACCACGCCCAGGTCACGCGGCAGCGCCGCGAGCAGTTCCGGCACGCCCACGCTGGGCACCACGACGAGCGCGAACGGCGCGTCCGTGATCGCCTCGCCCAGGTGCGCCGTGACCTCCAGGCCTGCCGGAAGGGTCACGCCCGGCAGGTACTCCGCGTTCACGCGCCCCTCCGCCAGGGTCCGCGCGAAGTCGGCGCGGCGCGCCCACAGCCGCACCGGGCCGTTGCGCGCCGCGTTCACCGCGAGGGCCGTGCCCCAGCCGCCCGCGCCCAGCACCGGCAGCCCGCTCACGCCTCACCTGCCCAGGCGAACACCCACACGCGCGGCGCGTCCGGTTCCGGCGGCGCGTAATCCGGGTACTCCACGATCTCCCACCGCGCGAACCCCGCCGCCCCCAGCAGGGGCTCCAGGTCCGCCGGGTCGTACCCACGCTCGCGGTGCGTCTCCACGAACTCCTGTTCGTCCACCCGGCAGAACGCCTGCACCACACCCACGTCCGCCTCCGCGTCGTAGTGGTGCGACCAGTGGTAGTGGACCTCGCTGCCGTCCGGCAGTGGGGCCAGTCCCTCGATGGCGTCCCCCTCCCACAGTTCCCGCACGCCCAGGCGGGTGTTCACGTCGAACGCCAGCAGCCCGCCGGGACTCAGGTGCGCCCGCGCCCGAGCCAGCGCCGCGCCCAGGTCCCCCGGCGTCAGGAGGTTGTTCAGACTGTCGAACACGCACGTGACCAGCCCGAACCGCTCCCCCAGGTCGAAGGTCCGCAGGTCGCCCTGCACGAACGGCACGCCCGGCAGGCGAACGCGCGCCTCGGCGAGCATCGCCTCACTGAAATCCAGGCCCGTCACGTCCCAGCCCGCCGCGCGCAGCTCCCGCGTGAACCCCCCCGTGCCGCACGCCAGGTCCAGAGCGCGGCCCGGCCTGCTCAGGCCGCCGTCCCGCGCGAACGACAGGACGAAATCCGCCCAGTGGTCATACTCCACATCCGCCATGATCGAGTCGTACACGGCCGCCAGAGCGGTAAAAGGCTGCCTCTGCATGACGCGAAGTATAGCGGGCTAGCGTAGGTGCTCGCTCAGCCCGCTCTAATGCTGTGGTCACTATTTTATGTGGTTGGTGTTACCAACTACTTGGTGGATTCACACTTGGCCCCGACATCTTTTCGCCATCGAAGTAATAGTAGTTTCCAGTTTGTGATCTGACGAGAGAATAGCTGCTGTTAGAATCCTGCTTGAATTGGCATAGTTCAATACTGGAGGGTAGGGATGCGATGAGTGTCGGCGAGCACGTTGTCGGCGATGTGTAAAGAACGCCACTTTGTAGTTGAGCTCGGCTTATTTCGGAGCTTGTGACTATATTTCTTGCCATGCTGAGCGATTGACTATCGTTGGCTGATTTTCTCGCATTGAGTATGCTGGGTAGTATGACTGCGGCTAATACGCCAATAATTGCAATGACAACCAGAAGCTCTATGAGCGTAAATCCTTCAATTTTCGACTTCTGCATCTTTCATCATTTCCTTGTGTGCTATTCCAAGCAGGGCAAAATACATTGGTGTCACGGGAATGAGGTAAAACCAAAACGTCAGATAAAATAAATATGGAATAAATGCTGCCGTATATCTAGTTAGGTGCCGCTTGTTATATCTTCTGAGAATATTAATAAGTGACGCTATAAAAAGAAGCGTTGCTGGTATTCCCCTTGAATATAATTCTGAGAGGAAAATATTGTGAGGTTCAATATATTGAATATTAAAATATACCCACTTTCCTTCATTTTTATACTCATATCCCATCATATGTCGACGTATGGGCGCATTGCTTGGCAGTCCTAATTCTAATCTGTATAGATTAAACAGATCGCGCTCTGGGAGAATTTCGGGAAGGAATATTGGGAATGTCTGCGATCCCCACCCAAGTATGGGCTTCCTGTATGTCCCTTCTGCGGCTGCTTTCCAAAGAATCAGGCGGGTCTTCAAAGTTGTTGTTGATGTGTAGGACTTATAAGTGTTATCTGGATTATTAATCCTACTGCTAATGTAGTTAGTTAATATCGGAGCGCATAGGCAACAGATGATGAAGAAACAAAATGCAATAAAGGGAACGCGCCGCGAATTGCGATGTTCGGCGAAAATCCAGAAAATTAGTCCAATGAGTATTCCAATAGTTGCCGCCGATGTTGTGCAAAGCGCAGCGCCTAAAAAACCTGAAATAATCCAAATATAAAACCATACGTCTTTGCCAAGGCGGCGGTAGAAAAAGATAGGTTGTAAAGTCATAATCGCAAACCAACCGCCGAGATGCTGTCTAAGGCCAATAGTTGCCGCTGGATAGATCATCCTGGGTGATGTGACCCATTGCTCTAATGGTCTGAATCCTATACTTTCTAATACTGCGAGCGCAGTCATGGTTAATACGCAGCAAGATAGGGGAATAATATAATATTTTGAATCAATCTCGCTCTTTGCAAAAAAGAAAGCAACGCCCATGCTAAGGAAAAACGCAAGCGTGCCAAACTGTGCCGAATCGTGTCCCATCCAGGCAATTATGGGAAGGGGCGACAGAAATGCACTAAGAGAAGCCATGGCTATAAAGGCGGTAATTGTGGTAAATTTAAAGTTTTTTACCCTAAATAATAAATATTCTATCAGGCTGAAGTTTTTGCCTTGTCGCCACATATTAAAGACAAGAGAAAAAATTACAAAACCCACGATAAATAAGAATCTTGGTTCATAAATCACAGATTGGACGGATTTAGTTGGATTTCTACCAATAAAAAATGTTATGAGGAAAAGGAAGATTATGTTTGTCGTTAAGGCGATAGATTTTGATCGTGTCATCGGCATCTCGCTGCATTCAACTATTCAAAAGACCCCGTCTGACGACGGGGTCTTTTGAATGCACAAATTCTTCAGGGCATGGAGGTGGGGAAAGCGGCAGAGGTCGCCTGTTTCACCGTCGAACCGTCGAATTCAAAGAATTTGCCGGTGCTGGACGTGACGTAGCCGTAAGTTCCGTTTTGGGTCTGACGCACTTTGCAGGCGGTCACGCCGGCGGGGAAGGAAACGGCGGTGTTGTTGGCCGAAATGGTCGCGCTATTGCAGTCCACACCGGTCGCCGCTCCGAGGGTCGTGGTGTCCGTGGGGTTCTGGCTGCGCCAGGCTTCAGCTGCAGTCACAGCGTTGCGCAGGTAGGTCTGGGCGGCGCTGTCGTTCGCGCTCTTGCGGGCGTTCAGCAGGTTGGGGATCAGGACGGCCGCGAGGATGCCGATGATGGCGATGACGATGAGCAGCTCGATCAGGGTGAAGCCTTGGGTGGTGTTCTTCATGCTGTGCTCCTGGTGCGACCGCGCCGGTTGATGGATGGATGGGTCCGGGCGGTCTGCGGATGGCGTTGGGCCGGGTGAGGTGTGTCCTGTCCTGGCTTGAGTTGAAGTGTAGTCACTTTTTCTCACAGAGGTCTTACTGAAAGGTGGATTGAGCTACGAAACGCTGTCGGGTTGAATGATCGGATGTTGATCGTTGTGGACGGCATCTTTCCTCTCTTTTGGACTGGCGACTGAGGGGTAAGGGCTGTGGTGATAAGACCGGTGGTGGTGAGGGTGG
This sequence comes from Deinococcus sedimenti, assembly GCF_014648135.1. Taxonomy (NCBI): domain Bacteria; kingdom Thermotogati; phylum Deinococcota; class Deinococci; order Deinococcales; family Deinococcaceae; genus Deinococcus; species Deinococcus sedimenti. The sequence goes on from NZ_BMQN01000017.1 coordinate 12,630, forward strand.
TATGCTGCGTGTCAGTTCGGCCTGCCTGGCATGGGGAGGCGAATGGGATCACCTGCGGGTGTCCCCACCCTTGAATTCAGATTGGACGGCGGGAGCGGTTCGGGGCGAGGTTTAGGTCCCTGACCGCGTGTCCTGCCGGGAGAGAGGCCACATTTGGAACTCACGCCACGCGTTCCGCCGCACAGCAACGACGCTGAGATCAGCGTGCTGGGCAGTATTCTGCTGGACAACGACACCCTGAACAGCCTGGGTGACACCGTCACGCCCGAGATGTTCTACCGCGAGGGTCACCGCAAGATCTTCACCGCCATGCGCACCCTGCAGGAGCGCGGCGAACCCGTGGACCTCGTGACGCTCAGCGAGGACCTGCGCGTCAAGGGCATGCTCGACGAGGTGGGCGGCCTGACGTACCTGATCGGCCTGTCGGACCAGGTGCCGACCGCCGCGTACGCCGAGCACTACGCGCGGATCGTGCAGGAGAAGGCGACGCTGCGCTCGCTGATCAGCGCGTCCGGGAAGGCCATGCAGCTCGCCTATGAGGCGCAGCTGCCGCTGGAGGACCTGCTCGACCGCGCCGAGAAGATGATCTTCGAGGTCGCCGAGCAGAAGAAGAAGGGCGAGGCGTTCCAGGCGATGAATGAGGTCGTCACCGAGACCTTCGAGTACATCACGCTGCTGCACCAGAACAAGGGCATCCCGGACGGCGTCAGCACCGGATTCCGGGATCTGGACGAGCAGATCTCGGGGTTGCAGAAGGGCAGCCTGAACGTCCTCGCGGCCCGTCCGTCGATGGGGAAGACGGCGTTCGCGCTGTCCATCGCGCAGAACGTCGCGCTGCGCGGCGAGAAGGCGGTCGCGGTGTTCAGCCTGGAAATGCCCGCCGTGCAGCTGGCGCTGCGCATGCTGTGCAGCGAGGCGCGCGTGGACATGAACCGCATCCGCTCGGGGCAGCTGAACGAGCGGGATTTCGAGCGGCTGGCGCACGCGGCCGGGCGACTGGCGGACGCGCCGATGATCATCGACGACGAGGCGGACCTGACGCTGAACAACCTGCGCAGCAAGTTGCGGCGGATCGCGGCGCAGCACGGGCGGCTGGGGCTCGTGGTCATCGACTACCTGCAGCTCATGTCGGGCAGCAAGGGTGGCGGCGGCACCGAGAACCGCCAGCAGGAGATCAGCACCATCTCGCGCGGCCTGAAGGGACTGGCGCGCGAGATGGAGGTCCCGATCATCGTGCTGTCGCAGCTGTCGCGCGCCGTCGAGCAGCGCCCCAACCACCGCCCGATGCTGTCGGACCTGCGTGAGTCGGGCGCGATCGAGCAGGACGCGGACATCGTGATGTTCATCTACCGCGACGAGTACTACAACAAGGAAACGGATCAGCAGGGCATCGCGGAGATCATCGTCGGCAAGCAGCGCAACGGTCCGGTCGGTACGGTGAAGTTGCAGTTTCACAGCGCGCACGTCCGCTTCAACGACCTCGCGCCGGAGGGCGTGTAATGGCGGAAGAACAGGTCAAGTCCGGAGGGCAGGGCGCGCAGCGCCGCCGCCGGCGTCGCCGCGGCACCGGGGGCGCGCAGGCGCGGCCCGGTCAGGTCACGAACACCACCGCCACGCCCGTCCCGGCGGCACCCAGCAAGCGCGGGCAGAAGCGGCCGCTGGCGGACCCGCGCATCGGCGTGGGCTGCATCGTGCTGCGCGGCGACGAGATCCTGCTCGTGCGCGAGCGGGGCCGCTGGTCGCTGCCAAAGGGCGGCCTGGAGGCCGGGGAACTCGTGCAGGACGGCGCCCGGCGCGAGACCTTCGAGGAGACCGGGTTGATCGTGGAACTGCGCGACCTGGCGTTCATCGTGGAGTTCCAGGCGGTCACGTGGGGGCACCATCTGCAGTTCTTCTACACCGGGCGTGAGGTGGGCGGAAAGCTCGAGCCGCGCGACCCGGACCGGGACGTGCAGGAGGCGCGCTTCGTGCCGATCCGGCAGCTGCGGGAGTTCATCCGCTTCCGGCCGCGGCTGGTGGCGCTGGAGACGTGGCTGCGCGAGCGGCGCCCCCGGCACTTCGTGTTCAACCTGGACAAGGAACCCGCGATGCTGCGCAAGCGGCGCCGGGTGGGCGACGGCGCCCCGGCCGTCCGCGCGCCGGAACCGGAATTCACGGACGAACCGGACCTGTAACGGCAGGGATTCAGGGGGTGGGCGGAGGCCCGCCTCTTTTCTTGCATGGAAGAATCACGCCACGTTATTCTGCTAAAATCGAACTATGAAACGAGTGTTCCGCCCGCAGGCCGACCCCCTGCCCGCCAGCGGGCGCGGCTACCAGCACGTCTGCCCCCACTGCACCCAGCCCCTGACCCTGCACGACCTGCGCGACGGCGACCAGGGCTACTGGTGCCACGAGTGCGGCTGCGGCCACCGCGCCGGCGACCCACCCCCACAGGCCCTGCGGCCCCTCCCGCAGGCGGGATAAACGCCACCACGCCTCCGGTATGCTGGAGAACATGACCCAGCAGACCCCCATCGCTGCCGTGCCCGCGCACACCACCGTCGGTGAAGTGCTGGCCGGACAGGTGATCGCCGTCACCGGGGCGGACCAGGGGTACGGCCGCACCATCAGCGCCGCCCTGGCCCGCGCCGGGGCCAGCGTCGTCCTGATCGGCAGCAACAGCGAAACCCTCGCCGCCGCCGCCAGCCAGCTCGAACACGCGGGCGGCGCCGCCATCCCCATCAAGGCCGACGTCGGCGTGCCCCTGGACTGGCTCAGCGCCCAGACCCGCATTCTCGACATCTACGGCGCCCTGCACGGCATCGTGCACCTCGCCGACAAACGCGCCCACGCCGAGTTCACCATGCTCAGCGAGAACGAATGGATGGACCTGTTCAACTGCAACGTGAAAAGCAGCGTCGCCATCGCGCAGATCATCCGCCGCCGCCTCCCCGGCACCTGGCTGACCCTCATCGGCCCCCACACCGACGAACGCGGCCTGCACGTCCACCCGCAACGCGGCGCCATCCAGGGCCTCGTGCAGAACGCCCACCGCGAGGACCTGCGCCTGAACCTCCTGCTGCCCTCGCGCGCCAGCAGCAACGACGATACCCTCGACCGCCCACTGTCCAACGCGGTCCTCGCGCTCGCCGCGCCCGGCATGGCCCCCCTGCGCGGCAACGTCATCGAGGTGCCCCTCCCGCCCGTCCCGAAGATCCGCGTGCAGGAGGACTACCCCCTGTGAACCGGCTGCCACCCGCTCCGCGTCCTGACCGTTCCCGCCGGGCGGGCCCGGCATGAAGTGCCCGTACTGTTCCGCGCCGGACAGCAAGGTCGTGAACTCCCGGCCCAGCGACGACGGTGCCAGCATCCGCCGCCGCCGCGAGTGCCTGAACTGCGCCCGGCGCTTCACCACCTACGAACGCGCGCAACTCGAACCGCTGATGGTCGTCAAACGCAGCGGCCCGCGCGAGGCGTTCAACCCCGACAAGCTGCTGCGCGGACTGGTCCTGGCCACCGAGAAACGCCCCGTGGATCAGGACCTGCTGCGCGCCTTCGCGTACGGCTTCGAGGACGACGTGCAGGCCAGCGAGATCCGCAGCGAGGAGATCGGCCGCCGCGCCATGACCTTCCTGCGCCCCCTGGACGACGTGGCGTACATCCGCTTCGCGAGCGTGTACCGCGACTTCGACAGCCTGGAACGCTTCATCGAGGAGATCCGCGGCCTGAAAGACGAACAGTAAACGGCGCAACAGGAGGGCCGCCCGCGCATCTGGCGGGCGGCCCTCGCCATGTCTGCGCTACCGGCGGCGCAGCCAGTGTTGCAGCGTGCCGACCACGCCCCGGCGGAAGAACAGCACCACCAGCACGAACACCACGCCCGTCACGATACCCACCGGGAGGTTCGCGGTGGTCAGCACGTCGCGCAGCAGCAGCACGATCCCCGCGCCGATCACCGGGCCGAACAGGGTGGTGGTGCCGCCCAGCAGGGTCATCATGACGACCTCGCCGGACGTGCGCCAGTTCACGACCTCCAGGCTGACCACGCCGTGCCCGAAGGTGTACATCGCGCCCGCCAGTCCGGCCAGCCCGGCGCTCAGCAGGAACGCCGTGAACTTGAAGCGCGCGGGGTTGTACCCGACGCTCTGCGCGCGCTGCTCACTGTCCCGCACCGCCTGCTGCGCCTGCCCGAAGGGACTGCGGACCGCGCGGTACGCCACGCCGAAGCCCAGCGTGAACAGCGCGAGGCACACGTAGTACCTCACCTGCGCGTCACTGAAGTCCAGGCCCAGGAAACTGGGCCGCGCGAAGCCCTGCAACCCGTTCTCGCCGCCGGTCAGGTCCGTCCACTGCAGCGCCAGGAACGACACCATCTGCGCGAACGCCAGCGTGATCATGCTGAAGTAGATGCCGCTGGACCGCACGCTCAGGTATGCGACCGGCACCGCCAGCGCCAGGGCGCTCAGCGTGCCGCCCGCGATGGCGACCGGGACGCTCTGCCCGTGCCCCAGCAGGTACGCCGTGAGGTACGCGCTGGTGCCCCAGAACGCCGCGTGCCCGAACGACAGCAGCCCGCTGAAACCGAACAGTAGGTCGAACGCCACCGCGAACAGCCCCCACGCCAGGATGTCCAGCGCCAGCACCGGGTAGATCAGGTGCGGCAGCGCCAGCAGGATGATGCCCAGCCCGATCAGCCACGCGGCGCGGGTCACGCGGGCCGGATCGCGCGTCACCCCCAGTTTCGTCACGGCGCTCACCGCGCCCCCTCAGGCAGGCCGAACAGCCCACTGGGCCGCACCAGCAGCACCAGCGCCATCAGGATGAACACCAGCGTGTTCGCGATCGGCGGGTACACCGCCGCGCCCACCGCCGCCAGCACCCCCACCGCGAAGCCCGTCACGACCGACCCCATGATGCTGCCCATCCCGCCGATCACGACCACCGCGAACGTCGTGATGATCAGCTCCGCGCCCATGTACGGCTCGACCGAGTAGATCGGCGCGGCCAGCACGCCCGCCAGTCCGGCCAGCGCCGCGCCCACCGCGAACACGCCGGTCACCCAGCCGCTCACGTTGATGCCGAACGCCCGCGTCACGACCGGGTTCTCCGTGCTGGCGCGGATGATCGCGCCCACGCGGGTCTTCTCGATCACGAACCACGTGACCAGGCACACCACCAGCGACAGCGCGATCACGAACAGGCGGTACTTCGGGAACACCACGAAGCCCAGGTTCACCACGCCCGACAGCACCTCGGGCGGCGAGTACGGCGCGCTCGACACCGCGAAACGACTCAGCATCACCTGCTTCACCAGATCCTGCGTGAGCAGCGTCAGGCCGAACGTCAGCAGCAGGTTGTAACTGGGTTCCAGCCCGTACAGCCGCGACAGCAGCCCGCGTTCCAGCACCACGCCCAGCAGGCCCACCAGCAGCGGCGCGAGGATCAACGACGGCCAGAAGCCCAGCCCCAGCAGCTGCCCCAGCGCGAACGCCGCGAACGCACCCAGCATGTACAGCGCGCCGTGCATGAAATTCACGATCCGCAGCATCCCGAAGATCACCGCGAGGCCCAGCGACAGCAGCGCGTAGAACGCGCCGTTCACCAGACCGTTGAACACCTGAATCAAGAGTAACTGTGTATTCATAAGCGTCTGAGGGTCTGAAGGTCACAGGGTCTGAGCGTCCAGGGGCAGCGTCTGCCCTTTGACATTCAGACTCTTGGACCCTCAGACCGCTTTCCTCACATACGGCACTTGTTCTCGCTCAGGGGCATGAAGGCCTTCGCGGCGGGAATGGTGTTCAGGCGCTTGTAGATGTCCCCGGCTTCCTTGGATTCGCTCTTGCCCTTGACCTGCACGACCTGCACGTCGAGGATCACGCGGTGGTCCTGCGGGCGGATCGTGGCGTTGCGCGCGAAGAAGTCGTCGAAGGAGTGGCCTTCGAGCGCCCTGATGACCGCGTCGCTGTTGTCGCTCTTGGCGCGCGCCACGGCGTTCAGGTACTGCAGGGTCGCGGAGTACACGCCGGCCTGCGCCCAGGTGGGTTTCTTCCCGAAGGCCTTCTCGAAGCGCCCGGCCCACTGGCGGGAACGCGCGTCGAAGTTCCAGAACCACGGCACGGTGGCGATCGCGCCCGCGAAGGCGTCCTGACCCAGCGCGGCCACGTCCGTTTCGAACAGCAGGCCGATGCCCAGGCCGATGCCCTGTTTCTTCAGGCCGAACTCGTTGTACTGCTTGACGACGTTCACGAGGTCGTTCCCGGCCTGCATCGTCCCGAAGATCTTGGGCCGCACGCTCTGCGCTTTCAGCAGGTACGAGCTGAAGTCCGTGTTCGGGAAGGGCGTGGCGTCGCTGGGCGCGGCCAGTTTCCCGCCGTTCTCCTGCACGGCCGACACCATCTGGCGGTTCAGGTCCTGCCCGAACGCGTAGTTGGGGTAGATGATGTACCAGCTGCTCCCGCCGCGTTTCGTGACGGCGGTGCCGGTGCCGTTGGCGAGCATGTAGTTGTCGTACGCGTAGTGGAAGGTGTACTTGTTGCACTTCTCGTTCGTGAGGGCGGTGGTGGCGCCGGTGACGACCATGGCGACCGTCTTCTTCTGTCGGGCGACCTCGGTGGCGGCCAGCGCGGCGCTGCTGGTGGGCATGTCGACCAGCAGGTCCACGTTCTGCCGGTCAATCATCTCGGCGGCCTTGTTCCCGGCGACGTCGGCCTTGTTCTGGTGGTCCACGCCGATGACGCTGACCTTCCCGACGTACGCGCGGTTCGCTTTCATGAAGTCCTCGGCGGCCATCTGCGCGGCCTTCACGCTGCCCTGCCCGGACAGCTCGGAGTACACGCCGGACAGGTCCGTCAGGACGCCCACCTTGATGCTCCCGTCGGACAGGGACTGGGCCGAGGCGGCGGGCGCCAGAAGCAGGGCGGTCAGGGCCAGGATGGCGGTGCGGGTCTTGTTCATGGGACAACCTCCAGAGGAGTGAATGGGGCACGGAATGGGGGAGAGGAACGCGGGTTTACACGCTGAGGTACCGCAGCAGGTCCTCCCGGCGGGCGTCCACCTGCTCGCGCGGCACCTCGTCCACGATCTGCCCGTCCACGAACACGTAGTGCCGGTCCGCGAGGCGCGACGCGAACTTCAGGTTCTGCTCGACCAGCAGCACCGCCATGCCGCTCTGGCGCAGCGTGTCGATGATCTCGCCGATGCGCTGCACGATCACGGGCGCCAGGCCCTCGCTGGGCTCGTCCAGCAGCAGCAGCTTCGGCCCGGCGCGCAGCACGCGCACCATCGCCAGCATCTGCTGCTCGCCGCCCGAGAGCTTGCTGCCCGGATGATGCCCCCGCTCCCGCAGCACCGGGAACGCGTCGTAGATGCGTTCGGTACTCCAGCCTCCGGGGCGGCTGGGCGGCAGTTCGAGGTTCTCGCGGACGGTCAGGGTGCTGAGGATCGCGCGTTCCTCCGGCACCCACGCCAGCCCCTGCGCCGCCACGCGGTTGCTCGGCAGGCGGCTGATGTCCTGCCCACCGAACGTGATCTGCCCCGTTCGGCTGCGCAGCACGCCCATCACGCTTTTCAGGGTGGTGGTCTTCCCGGCGCCGTTGCGGCCGATCAGGCTGACGACCTCGCCGGGGTTCACGTGCAGGTTCACGCCGCGCAGCACGTGACTCTGCCCGTAGTACGCGTTCAGGTCCTGCACCGAGAGGAGCGGCGTCATACGAACTCCGATGGGATGGGTTGGCAAAACCCATTCCATCCGAGCAGAGCGAGAAGGAGCGAAGCGGGTTCCGGACGTGGAGTGGACAGATCGGTGGTGTGCCGATCTGGCAACGAAACAGACGGAACCCGCATCACGCGTGTCCCCCGTCGTCACCCAGGTACGCCTCGATCACGCGCGGGTCGCGCCGCACGTCCTCGTAACGGCCACTGGCGAGCACCGAGCCGTACTGCAACACCGTGATGCGGTCGGCGAGTTCCGCCACGACGCTCATGTTGTGTTCCACCAGTACCACTGTCCGCCCGCGCGCCACCTGCCGCACCAGCGCGATCACCCGCGCGATGCCCTCCGAACCCATGCCGGACGTCGGTTCGTCCAGCAGCAGCACGCGCGGGTCCTGCGTCATGGAGATCCCGATCTCCAGCTGCCGTTTCTCCCCGTGGCTCAGGTCCGCCGCCAGCCGGTCCGGCATGCCGCCCAGGCCCACGTCCGTGAGGATGGCGTCCGCCCGCTCGCCCAATGATTCCAGGCGCGAGAGCGGCACCCAGAACCGGTGCGGGAGCGGTGTGGGCGACTGGAGTGCCACCAGCACGTTCTCCCGCACGCTCAGGGTCGGGAACACCGAACTGATCTGAAACGACCGGGACAGGCCCCGCCGCACGATCTCGAAGGGCCGCAGGGTGTCCACCCGCTCGCCGAACAGGCGCACCTCGCCCGTCGTGGGCTTCAGGAAGCCCGACAGCAGGTTGAACAGCGTGGTCTTCCCGGCCCCGTTCGGGCCGATGATCGCGTGAATCTCTCCGTCATGAACCTGCAGGTTCACGTCGTTCGTGGCGCGGAACCCCCGGAAGTCCTTGACCAGCCCCCGCGCCTCCAGCGCGACGACCGGTGCGGGCGCTGCCCGTTCCGTCCCCAGTGACGCGGCCGTCACGGTCCGCCTGATGCCTCGTGTCGCATCGTCCTCCCTTCCAGATGTGTGGTCTGGAAGGAGGCTACAGGGATCCCGTCACGCTGTCGTTACACTCTGACCGGCTGACCTCATCCCTTGCTCGGGCCACCCGCCGCCGCCGGCCTCGGAATGGCGGGCGTCTCGTTCGCTGGCGTGTGACCGCGCACGTCGCGCAGCATCTCGCGGATCACCGCGAAGTCCGCCTCGATATCCCCGGTGGGCGTCACGTACCCGGTCACGCCCACCTGCTTGCGGCCCCAGTCGACGACGGTCACCCCGATCGGTACGTTCGCTTCCAGTGCCATGTAGTAGAACCCGGTGCGCCAGTACTCCGCGCGGCTGCGGGTGCCTTCCGGCGCGACGACCAGCATGATCTCCGGTTCCTTCTCGATCAGGTCCACCACGCCGTCCACGAAGTTCCCCCCGGCCCGGCGGCGGTCCACCGGCAGGCCCCCCACGGCCCGCATGAACAGCCCCACCGGGAACACGAACAGCTGATGCTTGGCCACGAACCGCACCGGGGACCGGGTGGACCAGATGAAGAACAGCCCCGGCCAGAAGTCCGCGTTGTGCGTGTGAGGCGCGACCGCCCCGACGAACTTGGCCCCGGGCGGCGTGGCCAGCAGCGGCGTCCACCCAGCCAGCCGCATGAGCCCCAGCGCCAGACGAGAGAACAGGGTGGGACGGCGACCGGGCCAGAGAGCAGACATTACCCTTCAGCCTACCCGGCCCGGCCGGTCCTCACCGGGTTCACGGGACTCGGTCCAGAAAGGCAGCCTGTGTCTGTTTCGGAAGGCGCCGCCTGGGTCAGGGAGGTCGTTGACACCGCTCGGCCGTTCTGATGGCGGTGTTCAGGTTCACCGTCCAGCAGCACGCCCCAGGGCTCCACATCCAGAGACTGTCTTTCCTGGGTGCTCGCTTGGAAGCGCAACTCTCCGAGCCCGTTCGATTCAGAGGTATCGAGTGACCCCCGCCACACCTCTGGATTCTGCTGTGAAACCTGCCAGCTCGCGACGTCCGTTGAGCTGTGCGGGTGATGATCTGGATGTGGGCGCATGGTGCGGGCCCTCCCGCGCGTGAGGGGAGGGCCCGGTGGGCGGATGTTCAGTTCATCGGCGGCGGTGCCGCGCGCTGGGGCGCTCCTGCCAGGCCGCCAGGAGCAGGGACACCACGATGACCAGTGAAGCCAGAAGCAGTTCCATATCCAGATTCTCCTTTTCTTTATCTGACATTAAGGTTACGGCGCCGGGCAGACCATGAAAAATATCTCAACATCAGATGAAGAACAGGATGGATGAAGACCACGAGTCCTCCAACCCTCGTTGACTCGATCTTGAATTCCGTGCAGGACATGAAGAAGCCGCCTCCGGAGCCTCCCGACATGCTGCCGTGGACCACTTGGGCCGACAGCACGAGCGATGGGATTGACCCGCCAGTGACAGGCCAGCCCGCCAGATTCCCCCCGACGCGTCGGCGCACACCGAACTCAACCTCACGGTCTTCTGACAGCGGTGTTCAGTTCCGTTGAGGGGCCAACACCACGCCCCAGGGCTCCACCTCCAACCGCTGCCCTTCTCAGGTGCTCGCTCTGCTGAGCACCGCTGCGAGTCCGCGCGATCCAGAGAGCGGGAGGAACCCCCTCGATTCCTCTGGATTCTGCCGTGACAACCCGCTCAGCCCAGTCCCGCTACCTCGTCCAGACTCAGGCCCGCCGCGTCCAGCGTCGCCCAGAACGCCCCGGCCTCCACCGGCAGCACGCTCAGGCGCGAGCCCTTGCGCGTCAGGGCCGACCCCTCCCACTCCGGCAGGCCCCGCAACGTGTCCAAAGGCACCACCTGCGGGAACGCGATCAACGGTTCCACATCCACCATGCTCCAGCGCGGCGCGTCCACAGTGGACTTCGGATCGAAATACTTGCTCCCAGGGTCGAACTGGAGGTCATCCGCGTACGCCGCCCGGCACACCCGCGCCACCCCCGCCACTCCCATCGGCTTCGCGTTCGAGTGGTAGAAGAGACACAGGTCCCCCTCGCGCATCTCCCGCAGGAAATTCCGCGCCTGATAGTTCCGCACGCCATTCCACGGCTCCCGCCCCACCCGCACCAGATCCGTGAAGCCGAACACATCGGGCTCCGATTTCAACAGCCAGAAACGCATGACGCCCAGCCTAGGGCATCACCCGCCCGGCTGATCCGTGACCAGCGGCGGCAGCGGAATGGGTTTTTCACCCTTGAAGCCAACGGACATGTCCCCCCAGTTGTACCCATCCGTGTCGTTGGGCACGTAGTCGAGTGGCATGACCGCCACGTACACGCCGCGCGCCTTCGCACTGAAGGCGCCACTGTCGGCGGCGCCGGACGTGTTGGGGTCGGCTTCCGGATCTACGCGCAGTCGGAACAGCACGCGCCACTCGTTCAGACGGAGGGGGTGATGCATCGTGAACGTGCTTCCCTGACCCTCCGGTGGCACCGTACGGGTGTGCTGACTGGGAGGCGTGGTGCTCAGGGTCTGAGTCACGCGGTGCAGGCGCACGCTGGGATTCCCACAGGCGACCGCGCTCCCTCGCCCGCTGTAGGCGCGGCCACCAGAATTCTCAAGTGGCGAGGGGATGGTGTAGGTGGTCCAGTAGATCCCGCTGTAATCCTGCCCGGTGCAACTGACCCGCATGGGACTCAGGAGGAGTCGCTCCTGGTACCGGTAACTGCCGGGAAGGCGTCCCCTGAAGTTGATCTGCTCTTCCTGGGTCAGGTCTTTGGTGGTCATTCTGACCTCTTCGGGACGGTACCGATCTTCGGTGCTGCTGACCGTCACGTACAGCACCGCTTTCGTACCGCGCGGGTAGGTGAGGCTCACACCCTGGTACGTACCGCGCGGGGCGTCCTTGTCGCTGAACAGTGCGTTGATGTCCCGCTGGTTCATCGGGCTGAACTGCGCGCCTTCGCGCGGGGGCAGCCACTCGCGGTACGCGGTCCAGCCCAGGCCGCCCACGAGGAGCGCCGCCAGCGTGAGCCATCCGGTGCGGTGCGTGAAGGCGTGCCCGAGCAGGCCCCGGTTGACGGGGTGGGGGTCGCCCATGCCGCGCACGGCGAGGTACTCGGCTTCCTCGGGGGAGAAGCCGTGCGCCTGGTGCTCCTGTATGCGTTCGGTGAGGTGCGCGCGGAGTTCGGCGGCGGCGTCGAGCCGTTCGGCGCGGGGCAGGCCGCGGGTGGCGCGGTGGATGTACGCGTCGGCGCTCAGGGGGCGGTGGGGGCGATGGAGGCGGCGGGTCACGCGGACCGCCGGGGCAGGGCGCGGGTCAGCAGGGCGTCCAGCGCGCCTCGCAGCGTCTGCCATTCCTGGCGTTTGGCGTGCAGGGCCGCGCGTCCGTCGTCGGTCAGCCGGTAGACCTTGCGGGGCGCGCCGCCCCGGTCGCTGGGTTGCCAGTCGCTGTCCACCCACCCGGCCTTCACGAGGCGGTGCAGGGCGGGGTAGAGGCTGCCTTCCTTCAGGTCGAACAGGCCGCCGCTGCGGTCGTTGACGTGCCGCAGGATGTCCAGTCCGTAGCGGGGTTGGTCCTGGAGGGCGGCGAGCAGGGCGAGGTCGAGCGTGCCGGATTTGAGTGGGTTCATGCGGGGGCCTCCGACAGGTGTCTTGGTGTGCAAGGTAGTGGCGGCTCACTATCTTGTCAAGCAAGAATGTCGGGCGGTGGGAGGCACCACAACCCTTCGGTTCCCTCTGCCACCGTCAGGGGCTGAACGCGGCCCTACACTGACGGCGTGCGCGCCTCGCCCTGGCTTCCTGTCCTGCTGATCCTCGCGCTGGCCGCGTACCTGCTGCCAGAGGCGGACCTGCCGTTCCTGCCGCGCGTGAACGTGGCACCCCGCGTGGACACGCAGGCGCCCACGCCCCCCGTCACCCTGCCGGATGACGCCCGCGCGCTGTTCGACAGGTCCCGCCCCGCCACCGTCCGCGTGGAGAGCGTGAACACCGAGCGCAATACCGGCGGGATCGGCACCGGCTTCTTCATCAGCGCGGGCGGGCAGCTGCTCACCGCGTACCACGTGGTCAGCGGCGGGCAGCTGTTCCAGGTGAGTACCCTCTCGGGCCGCAGCTATGGCGCGCGGGTCGTGGCCTTCGACGCGTCCGCGGACGTGGCGCTCTTGCAGGTCAACGGGCGCGGCACGAACTTCCCGTTCCTGAACCTCACGACCCGCGCGCCCCGCCCGGGCGAGACGGTGCTGGCCATCGGGAACAGCGGCGGCGACTACCTGCAACCCCGCCGGGGGAAACTGCTGCGCCTGAACGCCGAGTCGGGCAACGCGGAGTTCCCGCAGGGCACGCTGGAAATGACCGCGCCCCTCGCGCCCGGCGACAGTGGCGGCCCGATCATCGACGGGAACGGGCAGGCCATCGGGGTGGTCAGCTACATCAGCGTGGACGGTAGCGGCCAGACGCGGCGCAGCTACGCCGTGCCGGTCGTGGAGGGCAACGACCTGATCAGCGCCCTGCGCGCCGGGATCACGAACGACGTGCCGGTCGTGGGCCTGATCTTCGACGCCGTGCACAGCGGGCAGACCGACCCGCCCGGCGCGATCGTCCGCGAGGTCGCCCGCCGCAGCCCCGCTGAGCGCGCCGGGCTGCGCGGCAGCACCTTCGACGAACAGGACCAGCTGACGGCACTGGGGGACGTGATCCTGCGCGTGAACGGCGCCCGCACCCGCGACGCGAACGAGGTCATCACCGCGATCCGCCGCGCGAATGTGGGTGACACCGTCACCCTGACCTACCTGCGGGACGATCAGGAACGCCAGGCGCGCATCACGCTCGTCCCCAAAGCCAGCGTGCCCGACCTGCCATAGTAAAGCGGCGACCACCCTCCTCCCACCCGCGCTTCAGCCGCGCCCGCCAGACTGGAGGGATGTCGAGAGCATTCGTGAAAGAGGACGAGGGAGAACGCTGGACGCCACCCCCGGCGCCGCGCGCCTACCGCGTGGTATGGACCGGCGACCCGGACACCCCCGAGATCCTGAAGGAAACCGACGACCTGCTCGAAGCCCTGCGCTGGATGCAGGCCCGCGACCGCCACGAGTTCGAACTGCGCGACGGACACGGGGCGCTGCTCGCCACCGGGTAGGGGAGGGGCCTACCAGTCGCCTTCGAGGGTCAGCCGCACCGTACCGGCGAGCGTCTGCCCCGGCGACAGCACCCGCAGGTCTACGCCCGGCACGCCCTGCGCGGCGAGGTTGAACGCGTCCGTCGCGTGCGACACGGGCTCCAGCGCGAGACTGCCGTCCGGCGCGGTGAACACCACCAGATGCGAGTACACGTTGTCCGCCGTGACTGTCAGCGCCCGCGCGCCCCAGTCCAGCCGCGCCACGCCGTCCCACGCCGTGTACGTCGTGTTGATCTCCTGCGACCCCACCGGGGTGGGCGCACGGTAATCCTCGTCGGGACGCAGATCGCGGGCGGCGCCGACCGTCAGGACGCGCTCGTCCGTGTCGTAGATCAGCTCCGCGCCCACCGTCAGGGTCGGGTCCACGCCCGGCAGGTCCGGCTGCACGCGCGCGAAGTACGGGTGCAGACCCATCCCGGCGGGCATGTCGCTGGCATCCTCGTTCGTGAGGGTCAGCGTCATGTCGAGGTGCGGGCCGTGCAGGCGGTACTCAATGCCCGCCGTGAACGCCCACGGCCAGTTCACGTCCGCGAACTCCCGCGAGTCGAAGGTGCAGCGCAGATGCGTGTCGTTCACCCGCTCGGCGTGCCAGGGGCGGTTGCGGACGTCCCCGTGCTGCGCCAGACCGTCCTTCGTGTTGGGTCGCAACTGAATCTCACGGCCCCCGAACACGAATTTCGCGTCGCGTACACGGTTGCTGAACGGAATCAGCGTGAAGCTCGCGCACTGGCTGCTCGTCTCCACGCTCCCCAGTTCGACCGGGCGCAGCACCGGGCGGCCCGAGGTTGCGCGCAGGTTCAGCACGCTGGCCCCCACCTCCGGCAGGACCTCCAGCGTCAACTGCTCACCGCGCAGGACCTCCACCCGGCGGTCACTCACGCGCGGCCCCGCGACGCCTCGAACAGCAGGATGCCCGCCGCGACCGACGCGTTCAGGCTCTGCACCCGACCCCGCACCGGAATGCTGACCAGCGCGTCGCACTTCTCACGCACCAGACGGCGCATGCCCTCGCCCTCCGCGCCGATCACCAGCGCCACCTTCCCGCTGAAATCCACCTTCCGCACGTCCTGCGCCGCCTCGCCCGCCGCGCCGTACACCCACACCCCGTCCTTCTTCAGGGCGTCCATCAGGCGCGGCAGGTTCTTCGTCTGCGCGACCGGCAGGTAACTCGTGGCGCCCGCCGCCGTCTTCGCCACGACCGGCGACAGCGGCGCGCTGCGGCGCTCCTCGACGACCACGCCGTGCGCGCCCAGCACCTCCGCACTGCGGATGATCGCCCCGAAGTTCCGCGGGTCCGTGATGCCGTCCAGCAGCACGATCAACAGGTCCTCACCACGCTTCTCGGCGAGATCCAGGATGTCGTCCACCGACGCCCACTCCAGGTCCTCTACCTCGGCCAGCACGCCCTGATGCTGCGTCGTGCCCGCCAGCTGATCCAGCTCGATGCGCGGCGCGAACTTCATCCGCACGCCCGTCGCCTTCAGCTGCGCCACGAACGCCTCTTCCACCCCACGCGCGACCAGCACCTCGGACACCCGTCCGTCCTGCAACGCTTCCAGCACCGGATTCCGCCCGTACAGCAACATAGAGGCCAGTGTACGCGCCCCGAGGAGGGATTACTCCCCGAACAGGAACCAGTGGAGTTTCCCGCAGGTCGCGCACCGGAAGTACGTCGCGCTGCGGTTCGCCCAGTCCAGGCCCAGCAGCGTCATGCCCTGCGTGTTCAACTGCGCCTCGCCCTCGAAAAAGGTGTCCTGCTGGCAGTGATCGCAGGTCAGGCGCCGCCCGGCGATCTCGAAGGCCTGCGGTGTCGGTTCGTCCTGGCTGAACAGTCCCATGCCCCGCGGTACGCCGCCGCGCGGCCCGGCGTTCCGGGACAGGAAAAACCCCCGCGCGGGGCGGGGGCTTCTCGGTGTGGTGGATCGTGTAGGAATCGAACCTACAACCCGCTGATTAAGAGTCAGCTGCTCTGCCAATTGAGCTAACGATCCAGAGCGAGTGGAAGTATACGGGCGGACCCGAGACCTGTCAAGCGCCCCCCAGCAGCGCGCGGGTCTGCCCGGCCAGGTATAGGCTCCCGGCAACCAGCAGCGTCCCGCCGGGCGGCGTGAGGGCCAGTGCGTGCGCCAGCGCCTGCGCGGGGTCGGGAACGGCGTCCCCACCGTGCTGCGTGGCCAGGTCCTGCGGGGACGTGGCGAGGTCGCCGGGCGCGGTGAACACCCGCCGCGCCGCGACGCCCAGCAGCGGCGCGAGGGTCGCCCCCGTGTCCTTCCGCGCGAGGTTCCCGAACAGCAGCACGTCCGCCCGCGGCACCGCTATGGCCAGCGCCTGCGCCGCGTGCGGGTTGTGCGCACCGTCCACGAGGACCGTCCGCCCGTCCACCTTGAAGCGTTCCAGGCGGCCCGGATGCGTGGCGTCCAGCGCGCCCTCCACGCCCGCCCCGTACCCCAGCGTGCGCAGCGTCGCGGCGGCCAGCGCCGCGTTGCGCGCCTGATGCGGCCCCTCCAGCCGCGGCGGGTGCGGTAGCGCGAACAGATCCGGGTGCGTGTCCGGCGTCAGCAGCGGCGCGCCCACCCCCGCGGCGACCTCCGCGATCACGTCCAGCGCCTCCCCAGTGGCCGTGGTCAGCAGCGGCACACCGGGCCGGGCCGCGCCCGCCTTGTCCCGCGCGATCTGCGCCACCGTCCCCCCCAGCACGCCCACGTGATCGAGCGCCACGTTCGTCAACGCCACCGCCGCCACGTTCTCCAGCGCCTGCGTCGCGTCCGTCGCGCCGCCCACCCCGGCCTCCATCACCGCGACCTCCACCCCCCGCGCCGCGAACACCCGCGCCGAGAGCGCCAGCGTCAGATCGAAGAACGCCGCGTCCCCCCCGTGCGCGCGCGCCCAGGCGATAAACGCCGCCGTCTCCGCGGGCGTGATCGGGTCGCCGTCCACCCGCACCCGCTCCTCGAAGTGCGTCAGGTGCGGACTCGTGAACCGCCCCGAGCGCACCCCCGCCGCGCGCAGCCCCGCGTCCAGCATCGCGCAGGTACTGCCCTTCCCGTTCGTGCCCACCACCCGCACACTCCGGAACCGCGTGTCCGGGCGGCCCAGCGCGTCCAGCAACGCCCGAGCTGCGCCCGGCCCCCGCTCACGCCCCGCACGGGTGCGCGCGAACAACCACTCGTAATCCGGGACAGACGAGGCACTCACGCCGGTCAGGGTACCGGTCAGCCGCTCCCCAGGTCACGCGGGCGGTACGTCACCGCCTCGGCCAAGTGCGCCTCGCGGATGTCGTCACTGCCCGCCAGGTCCGCCACGGTGCGCGCCACGCGCAGCACCCGGTCGAACCCCCGCCCGGTCAGACCCAGCTGCCGCGCTGCCGCCCGTGCGAAATTCTCCGGTCCGGCCGCCAGCGGCGCGGCCCGGCGGAGCGCCTGCCCGCTCAGGTCCGCGTTCCGCGCGCCCTGCCGTTCCAGCATCCGCGCCCGCGCCGCCAGGATGCGCGCCCGCACCGGCCCCGACCCCTCCGGTTCCGGTGCGCGGGTCAGCTCATCCACCGTCAGGCGCGGCACCCGGACCAGCAGATCGATGCGGTCCAGCAGCGGGCCGCTCAGCCGCGCCGCGTAGCGCGTCCGCTCGGCGGGCGTGCACGCACACGCCTTCTCCGGGTCCCCGTGGTGCCCGCACGGGCAGGGGTTCATCGCCGCGACGAGCTGGAAGCGCGCCGGGTACTGCACGCTGGCCCGCGCGCGGCTGATCGTCACGTGCCCGTCCTCCAACGACAGTCCGGTTTCAGTGTCTGCGATGTACCCATGTATACAAGAAAGGAGTGAATGTGCCTCGCCAGCGCGTGTGCACAGCGGCTCCGAGAGGCCATGAACGCTGTCTGTGGATGCTGGGCCTATAGCCATCTAGGCCCCTTAACCTTCAGCTGCTGACGATGATGGGTTCGATGTGGTGGCGGGAAAAGATCTCTCACCTTCTGGATGCTGATTTGCATTACATGAAAACCCTTGCGGGGCGCGCTAGAATCCCATTAGGAGGTGCGTATGAGTAAGCCCCCCAAGGTTCGAGAGATCACTGTGCTCGATTCGTTTGTTGTTGCAGATAATGCAGCGGTGGAACAATTGCGGCAACTGACAGGTCTCACCAAAGATGGTGTTCACCGTGCGGTCAAAAACTTTGAGGACCGCATCCGCAAAAGTCAGCGGTCGTTGGTTCAACTGGAGTCTGTGGCTGGCGGGGCAACCATGACGGTTCGCGCCTCAAGCTTGCAGCCAACAGCCCGGAGCTTTTCTAGTCTCAAACTTGATCAGCTTGACCTGCCGGGCTACCGCGTGAAATCCATGCCGACCATCGATCCTAAGGAACAGGTTCTGCCAGCTCTTCAGCGTGCTGTTGAGGCGCTCCAGATGACCTTTGGGGAAAGTGAAGACGCTCAGTCGTGGATGCAGACCCCCAATGATGCTTTTAATGGTAAGACCCCTGTTAGCGTACTAGAGGATGGTCAGCCCAATGCAATTACTACTGTGTTGGGTGCGGCGCGAGAGGGTGTGGCTCTCTGAATATTACTAAGGTAGCTAAGAGCCTTTCAAAGTTGAACGCCACTGCGCATAGTGGCGTCGCTTTTCGTATGAGTAGTCTTTATCCTATATCCTATTTGACTGCGCCCATTAGTGGTATTGGATCGCAATATGTTTCCGGCCGTTTTAATGTTGCTGGTAAATCTACGCACCGCGTTACCTACATTGCGGCCCACCCACATGTTAGCATGCGCGAATTTCGATATACAACGGCATCGGCGCAAGAAGGTGTTGCGGATCATCCGCCTCAGCCTGTGCCACCTGTTGCCCTATTCAGCGTTACGTATAACCTGCGTCGCGTTCTCGACTTAACTGATCAGAGTGTGCTTAAGGCTTTGGGAGTCAAGCCATCCGACCTGACGGGGCATTGGTGGCAAGATAACGAAGAAGGCGAAGATGCTGATACTCAGGTTCTTTCCCAATTTGTTTTCGAGTCTGGGCGTTTTGATGCCATAAAATATAAAAGCGCGCGTATAAATGCAAAAGGGGTATCTACCTTAGACTTGACTTGCTTTGCCGTCTTTCCAGACGCCCTAACTGCGCCCTCATTCATAAGAGTCGAGCCGCCAGCTGAAGCTGCTGACGTTCCAGCAGACGCTATTTACCGCCTTCCGGCCCCCCTACCAACGAATCCATAAAACCACTAGCGAACTTTACGGGACTGGTACTGGTTGTACCGGTCCTGTTCAGTTTGAATTTATGCTCCGACGTATTGCTTCATGTGTTACGCGGCAACTGGAAGAGATCGAGCGATCAGACGAAATTACGATAGCGTAACCAAGAATGCCTGACGATTGAAATCTGAACAGCATAGCGGAGGTGCACTGAGCAAAGAGCAATAAAGAATCATCGTCGACTCGGACAAATCCGAGCCTGTGAGCCGCAGTGGTCGATGCTTAACGAGGTCTGGCGCGTACTTTGCTCTTGAATCGAGTTTCTACAGCGCCGTGAGTTTCAGGTCAGCCCGGCCGTCGGGGTGCAGCGTGACGTGCAGGTCCAACGTGCGCGCCATCTCCGCCAGGTCCTCGCCTTCCAGCACCTGCGCCAGACGGTCACGGGCCTGGGTGAGGTTGTTGGGCTGCAGCGGGACGTTGGCGGGGGCGGTGAGGGCGTCGCGTTGCGCTTCGAGCTCCTGGCGGGTTTCCTTATACTCGGTGGGGGAGAGCCCGCCGTCGAGCGCAAGGAGCTTGAGGTTCTTGAGGCGTTTGTCGATCGCGGCGATGGCGGGGGTGACGTCGAGGGGTTGTGGGGTGGGGACGTCCAGGGCGGCCATGAGCGCCGCGTCGTCGGTGAGCAGGGCGCGCAGCTGCTCAAGGACGAAGGGGTGGATGGTGCGGGCGTTGTAGTACCGGCGGTGCGTGCACAGCTCGCCTCTGGAGCCGTCGCGGCGGTAGATGCGGTAGCAGTGGTAGAAGCGCTGCGTGGTGCGTTGCTTGGGGCGGCTGGGGCCGGGTTCGTTCGTGACGGCGCTGAGGGTGCCGCCGCACAGGCCGCAGTGGAGGCGCTTGGCGAGGGGGAACTCGTGGGCGTCGGCGCGGGTGCCGGGGCGTCCGCCGCGCCGGCGGCCCTGGATGACGCGCTGCGTGGCATCCCAGTCCGCTGGGGGGATGATGGCGGGCACAGTGCAGGTGACGAGGTCCCGCCCGTCGCCGCGGCCTTTGCGGGCGCGGCCGAACACGTACTGGCCTTTGTGGAGGGGGTTGGCGAGGATGTACTTCACGCTGCTTTCGCTCCACCGGGCGCCGCGTCGGGGTGCGCCGAGGCGGTTGAGTTCGGTGGTGATGGCGTGGGCGCTCTGGCCTGCGCGGGCCCAGGTGTAGATCTGCCGGATCCACTGGGCTTCCTCTTCCTGGATCTCGCCTTTGTGCCAGCCGTACCCGCTGGGGGGGATGACGGGCCGCCCGGCTTCGCGAACTTTGGCGAGCATGCCGCCCCGGAGGCGTTTGGCGATGCGCATGTGCTCCGACTGCGCGAAGACCGATCTCACGCCGAAGTTCATGCTGGACATCTCGTCCTTCGGGTCGATGAGGCCCATGTCGGCGCTGTGCACCTCAGCACCCGTTTCCAGCAGCTCTTCCAGCACGGCGTACGCGATGGCAGTGCGGCGCGCGAGGCGGTCCACGGCGCTGACCAGCACGGCGTCGTACTGGTGGGCGACGTTCAGGAGGGTGTCGAGTTCCTGCCGGGTGGCGCGGGTGCCGGTGATGACGTCCTGGAAGGTGCGGACGATCTGCAGGCCGTGCAGCTGCGCGTACTGCTGCGCGGCGCGGGTCTGGATGGCCAGGCCGAATCGTTCGTCACCGGCCTGTGCAGCCGTGCTGACGCGGAGGTATAGGGCAGCGGTGCGAGTAGGGGGGGAGGTCATGCTTACACCCAATATGTCAGCAAGGTTGGAAGCGTTGCTGGGTGCAGCCCGAAGGGCCGCTTTCGCGACCCCTTGAAGATGCAGCAAGATGATGTTCGGTTTAGTCTGCCGCTTCCGAATCTAGGTAGGAATTGCGATAGGGGCATACAGGAGGGCGCTTCAGTGGAGGTAGGCCGCGTTGCTGCCTCTCGAAGTCCACAACCGGTCTCAGCAATACGTTCCCGAAGGTAGGTGGAACGGCATTGCCAACAACCCGATAAATCGACCTGAGAGGCATATCAGCAGGCATCTGTTCGTGTGGCAAACCTTGAATGACGGCACATTCACGCCAGGAAAGGCGACGATTTTTGCTCCCCTGAAGGAGATACTTGTCTTTCCCGGCAGGCTTCATCTGCCAGCCTTGAGGATGGAGGGGGACGTGTGCTGAGTTCGCGACGATGGTGTAACTCACTTCATCCCAGCGTTTCTTCCGGCGACGCGTCAGATAGTGTCCCGGGAATTTCGATGCATCGAATTCTCCGGTTGGCCAAGCTGGCATATGTCCGATTGCGCGGCGCAGGGAAATGTACTTTGGCTGTCCTGGGCCGCCATGGGTGGGCTTTGGGAATTGATACTCAAATTTGAACTGCTGGGCGATATCTTTCCGAACGCCGGCCAGGAAGAGGCGTTTGCGCTGCTGAGGCACCCCAAAGTCGGCTGCGACGAGATATTCCTTCTTCACGATGTAGCCGGCATCGTCGAATCCTTGGATCTGCTGATCGAGGAACCAGCCGTCATCCGCAGAAACCATGCCACTGACGTTCTCGACGAACAGGTACTTGGGCTGCACCTGTTTGAGTGCACGGAGGAACTCTTGGTAGAGGAAGTTGTTGTCGTTGGATTTGAGATCGCGAGCGTCTTCTTGACCGGGGGCGCGGCGGCGGGCGCCCATGCTGAATCCGGTGCAGGGGTAGCAACCGATGAGGATGTCAGCTTTGGGGAAATTCTCGATTTTGCGGATGTCGGCTTTGTGGAAATCGACATCCGGGAAAAGGTGCTGGTAGACGGTGGCTGCGGCCCAGTCCACATCGTTAGCCCAGAGAATTTTGACCCCTGCTTGCTGCGCCCCCCAGTCGAAGCCGCCACAGCCGGAAAACAGCGACACAGCCGTGATTTCTTCGCTGATTTCGGTAGGCGGGCTCCTCATGACTACAAAATTATCATTTTTGCTCTCTCCTGGCCACTCCTGCTGTGGTCACACCGCACGAGCTTCTCTGAGTCGGAGTATCTCCCCTACGGCTGTGTGAGCGGGGAGACTGGCAAAATCCGCATAGGTAGATCCGAGAATGCGGATGATTCGGAGACGGTCAAACAGGATAGATTTTTCAATCTCTTGAGGCGCATGCCAGAGGCCTGCGCTATCTCGGAAACAGATGGGGATAAACACCGTGTTGACGAAGTCACAGGTGAGATCTAGGCGTCGACCCCACTTCGCAGTTCCAGATGAGTGCTGTTTGCTGGTCCAATTGTCGGTACAAGCGCACTGGCCAAATAGAACAACCATTCCGGAATTTTCATCGTTGATCGGGATCCAGGCGACGAGATCCAATCCGTCATCTCCGTTATTGCGTCTGTTGTAGTGTCTTCTCTCAATCAGAGGCTTCCACCGTAGATCGGCGGCTAGCTCCAATATTCGATCATACAGACTGCCTCTATTGTACTTTTCGGAAACCCTGACATTAGTCGATCCCGCTCCAAAGTTATGCACTTCTGCATTTGTGGGTAAATAAGCTTTCAAAACATCTGCACTTACTCTTTCAAATGAAGAAGTGAGTCTGGGGGAATAATATTTAAAGTATCTTAGATTCGATGAGGCCAGCATAGATATATACAATTTATGATTATCCTCCATTACGGATTTTTTCATGATTATATTATTACTATCATCTAAATCAAATGGGTAAGAGTCGCCGAATTGTGCCGCTCTATATCTTAAAATTCTAAACCAGTCTGAGACTGCGAGCTCTCTACTATCACCTCTTTCGGTGGAATCAAAGTCACCCTCCTCATCACTATTTGATATGTAAATATCCTCTTCGTGATCAATCATTAGCTCGACGTCGGCTGATGTAATGATTCCATCTTTTGCAAAAAGACATAGAAGCTCTATGTGATCTGCCCATTTATAATTATCCTCTCTCGATAAATCTGTAAAATCAATTGATATTTCACTCGGGGGCTTTGGCTTCAATCTTGATCTCGACGAAGTTGGATTCATCCTCGCTCTCGGCATTACTCTGCCTCGTCTATGCGCGCCTGCATAACAGTTCTGATGGAAATTGACATTGTTCGTATTTCATTTAAGGTACTTATGAAATCTTTTTCTGAGTCTTCAAAAAGATGCATAATTCCGCTGGCACTGGATAAGTAGCTTAGAGATGAATTGAGGCTTTTAGAAAAGACGTTTTTGGGTTCATCTGTCAGGAGAATTGCTTCATCTATGCTGCGCCCTTGACTGGCGAACGCTATCATTGCTCTTGGGCTTGCGACAATCTTTGCCAACTTGCCGAGATTGCGTGATTCCCCTATGCGAGTTTTCCCCTCGGTTTCCTTATAAATCCACTCTGTGAGACTTTTTAGATGATCGGATTTTAATGATGCAGCATCAAATTCTTGATTACTTTCTAGGCCAATAAAGCGAGTAATTTCTCTATAGCTCATTGCTGTAGTGAGAAGTGAAAAGTTAGAGCCATCTTCGTCTATACCTTTAATTCCAAAAAACTCATTATCTTTTATAACATCGAAAACGCCTAGGCCTGCAATGATTCGGGCGACATAATTTGGCTTGCTGCCAATGATTCTGGCGATTTCTTTGTATCTCTCGCTGTGCTGGATCGGATCTAATTGATCAAAGAGATATCTCATATATCTAGCTTTTGCAATTGAATCCCACTCTTTGACCCCTGTGATATGCCTATATCCGAGGTATTCCATAATTTCTCCCTTACTCTCGTATTTGAGAACTGGGAGAAGGCTGGGTGGTTTCACTTTGGCATTTTGGATAATATCATTTACTGCCTTTTTCCTAAAGCCATCCCAATTATCTTTATTGAGCACTTTAACGGCGGTGAGTCGCCTGTTGCCTTCGACAACCTCGAACTTGCCCTTCGTACTAAGAGAGGGTACTACTAATAGAGGCTCGCCATCGAAAAAACCTTGCTCGGCAATTGAGGTCATCAATTCAAGGAGATTTGCATCTTCCAGCATGTAATTGATAACCTCATCTTCACTAGAGTGTTTTAGCTTCTCTGGTAATCGTGGATTCTGGGGATCGAAAACCAAGTCATTAAGGCCTAGGAATTCTACTTTTCTGTTGGGGATTTTCATCATAAATCACCTTTATCTGCGGTAAAATGAATCAATTTGATTCTTATTTTTGAATGCATATTTTTTAGGGTATCTAAGTGCCTGTATCATCTGTAACCTCGTTGAATACCTTAAGCGCTCATGCCAAATCATCGCCATTTCACACTCACTTCCCCCACAGGGCAAGCGTTCCACCAAGCCCCTCAATTGCTGCGTCCTCAGTACTTCATGGCCTGCTAGGTCACGCCGTCCGCTGCCCGACCCTCACTTTCCTTCGCAGGCCACGCCGTCCCGATCGGGATCCAGGGCACTTCGGTAACTGGCTTCTCTCTTCGTGATGGATGTCATGCCGTAGTGTCGAAGTGACGTACAGGTGTATTCCGCTGGGACTTTGATCAGAGCGCGCGGTGCGTAGCCAGGTCGCATGCTGATGGGAACGAAGACGTTGCAACGGGTGGCTGTGCAGCTGTAGATGTACAGGTCTGTTCCTGTGGGGTACGTTTTTGGGCCAGCGGGTTTTTTGCCGTCGGCTTCGAGTTGGATGGTGATGGGTGTGGCCGCACTGCCTTGCAAGGGTGGGATGGGACTGACGGCGTGGGCGAGTGAGGAGGTCAACAGCAGGGGGATGAGTAGCTTCTCCATGGGGTTCCTCATACTGCCTCTCCTGCGGTTGCTTTTTCGACGCACTTACGCTGATTGCTCAGGTGCGTGGCCCGCGGTACTTCACGGCTTGCCACGTCGCGTCGTGGGTGCTGGTGACGGCCACGTGGGATCAATGATGTGAACTGCTGCGCTGGGTGTTACTGTCCTGCGCCGGGTTTGTAGTAGCACACGTCCACCTTGCTGTCTTTGGTTTTGATGCAATCCATGTACTCTTCGCCGTCAATCGGGGCACCTTTGAGGATGTCGTAGAAGGCCGCGTTGCGTTTGTACGTAAGGGCGGTTTTGCCGTCGAGTGTCGGGGCCATGTTGGGTCGGATGTTCGGGAATTCAATGTAGTGGTTGCGGTTTCCGAAGATCAGGTTCATGTACTGCGCGCCGGCGCCGTACCCAGTGCCGATGACGCAAGCGGCGGTCTGAGTGATGTTGCCGTTGGTGAAGGCGTAGCAGATGCCGAGTTGGTCAGGGTATGGCCGGGCGAGGGCGGTGGTGGAGAGAAGCAGGGCGCCGCTGGTGAAGAGGATGCGTTTCATCAGAATTTCTCCAGGGGTAGTGCGGTCTGTGACACTCCGGTCAGGGGGGATGTCATTCCGGGCCGTCGTCCATGATGTTCACTGTTTTGCGGAGGGGATCAGTTGCCGAGTCCTTGGTACCGCACGGCGTGCCAGGTCACGCCGTCCGCGCTGGTGGCGTACACGCGGCCTCGGTTGCGCACGGCGCCCGTGAGCCGGACGGGTGGGTAGTCGGGGTTGTCGCTGTGCATGGCGGGGCGGCCGTGGTGGAGGTTATAGCGTTTGACGACCATGCTGCCGTCTTCGAGTTGGAACGCGAAGAGCCAGCCGCGGTCGGTGCAGAGGTCTTTCTGGTCGACGAGCACCCAGCTGCCTTCGCGCAGGCCGTGGTCATCTTGGGTCATGCTGTCGCCGGTGACTTTGAAGGCGAGCATCCCGAAGCGCCGGAAGGGTGGGGGGATGGGGACGCGCCGGACGGGTTGGAACGGAGCGGGATCGGCGGGATTTCCGGCGGAGATGAAACCCCAGACGGGGGCTTTGCTGGGGGCGTAACGTCGGGGCATAAAGTAGGACTGCACGAGAAATTCCTCCTCTCAGTTCAGGTTCGGGTCGTAATCGGTGGCGACGGAGACCACTCTGCCGATGATGGTGGCTTCGGTCGCGGGGATGTCTTCGAAGGTGCGGTTCTCGGCGCGGAAGACCGGGCCGAGGCGGGTGGTGGTGTAGAGGCGGACGTGCGCGCCGTCTTGGTCGGTGAGGACGTACACGCGGCCTTCTTCGG
This sequence comes from Deinococcus sedimenti, assembly GCF_014648135.1. NCBI lineage: Bacteria > Thermotogati > Deinococcota > Deinococci > Deinococcales > Deinococcaceae > Deinococcus > Deinococcus sedimenti. The sequence goes on from NZ_BMQN01000017.1 coordinate 38,651, forward strand.
GGGTGGTGTCGGCCTGGTCGATGTGGAGGGTGCTGCCGGGCCGGATGCTGGCGGAGGTGACGCCGAGCATCTCTTCGCTGTCCATGCGGAGCAGGAGGGGGCGTTTGAGGCCGGGGGTGATGAGCTCGTGATCGACGGCGGGGCCGGGGTTGTCGAGGGTGAGGGCGGCGGTGAGGGGGTAGACGTCCGCACTGCCTTCACCGACGAGGGTGACGGGCGTGATGCCGAGGTCCACGCCGGTCGCGCGCTGCATCTCGGCGAGAGACCAGTTCAGGGCCTTCGCGAGGGCTACCACTCGGATATAGGCGAGGTCGGTCAGTTCCTGCCTGCCCACTTCCAGCGCAGACATGGTGCTCTGCGAAACGACACCCTGAGTCGCATCGGCAATGCCTTCCTGAGACAGGCCGAGCTGCACTCTCCGCACCTTCAGGGCTGTTGCCCAGGGCGGAACAATGCGCGTAGATGATCTCCCTCGTGTCGTCATGGAATACGTTCCTAGCATTGCCGTACTAGTACGCAGAGGGTAGTTCAGGAGTTCCCTGGTATTCAAAGTTTCTGCTGGTGCTGGTATTGACAGGATACTAGTAAAAACGTAGAATACTCGCACGATGTTTAATCTAGACCGCCTGAAATCTGTTCGAGAGGAGAAAAAGCTTACCCAGCAGCAGCTTTCAGACCTGTCTGGGGTTCCCATCGCGACTATTCAGAAGCAGGAGCAGGGCATCCAAAAGGATGCATCTCTGAGCATCGCTGCACCCTTGGCAGCGGCTCTTGGTATTGCTATCGAGGATCTTTACTCGGCCAGAATTACCAGTAAAAACGTAAAAGGTGAAGAGGTGCCCGCATGACTCGTCAGGCCGCCCCCGCTCTGTACCTCGGCAGCGTCACCACCGGCAGCGGCGTGGACATCCACAGCCGCGAAGGGCAGATCAAGCTCGCCCGTGCCCTCCTGAGCGTCACCCCCAAGACCACTGACACCGCCCGCAAGGGCGTGCAGCAGACCGGCCCCAAAGCCGGCTGAAACGAAAAACCGCGCCTAGACCCTAGGAAGTCGGCGCGGGAAGGAGCTCGTATGACGAACAGTACCACGAACCCCAACCGCCACCTGGACCTGCACCGCACGACCGCCCAGCTGCGCCGCGACGCCCGGCGCGACACCGCCCACGACCGCGTGGTTGCGGGCCTGATTGCCGACGCCAAGGCGCGCGGCGTGACCGGCCTGCGCTGCGACGCGTGCGGCTGCCAGCACGGTCTGGGCCGCCTCGGGATGGACTGCAACGCCAGCACGGACGATGGCGGCACCTGCGGCCACTGGAACCTCGGCGAGATCGTCGCCACCGTCAAATTCCCCGTGCACCGCGCCGCTCAGACCGAAGGGGGTGCGGCGTGAACCGCGTGCGCTTCGGCGTCCATGCCACCCGCGCGCTGTGCGGCCCGTGGTGCGGCGTGGGCCTGCTGACCCTGAGCGTTCTGACCATCGCCCTGGCGGCGCACGCATGACCCTGAAGACCATTCCCCGCGAGCGCCCTGGGTTCGCCCTGGCGTTCCTGGCCCGCGCTGGTTTGAGCGAGATCGTCGTCCGCCGCGCTGGGGTCCTCGTCGAGCGCCGTTACTTCACGCCCGTCCCCGAACAGACCTGCACCGCGTTCTGCGGCTGCCCCCAGTGCATCGAGGCCCGGAGGTAGTCATGGCCCGCTACTGCGAACCCACGCCCACGCCCGCCCCGGCTCCCAAGGCCGAGGACCGCCACGCCGCTGCGAATGCCGAACAGGTACGCATCCTGCGCGCCCACCTCGCCGGAGGGAAACCATGCTGATTGCCGCCCTGCTCGTCATCGGGATCACGCTGATCCTGGCCTACGCCCTCACGCACCTGCCCCGCCCGGCGGTGGACGCATGACCGCCTCCGCCATCCAGCCCGCTCAGGCCATGCCCCTCATCCAGAGCACCGACTTCACCAGCGAGCAGATCGACCTGATCAAACAGACCGTGGCCGCCGGAACGAGCGACCTGGAACTGGCGCTGTTCCTGGAAGTCGCCAAGAGCAGCGGCCTGAACCCCTTCCAGCGGCAGATTTACGCCGTCATGCGCTGGGACGCGAAGGCCCGCAAAGAGAAGATGGTCATCCAGACGGGCATCGACGGGTACCGCCTGATCGCCGCGCGCAGTGGCGTGCACATGGGCACCACTGACCCGGAGTTCGGGCCCGTCAGTAAGGACGGCTTCCCGGAGTTCGCCCGCGTGATCGTTCGTAAGCTCGTGCACGGCCACGTGGCGGAGTTCCCGGCCACGGCCCGCTGGGCGGAGTACGTGCAGCTGGGCAAGGAAGGGCCCACCGCGATGTGGAAGCGGATGCCGCACACCATGCTGGGCAAGTGCGCTGAGGCACTGGCCTTGCGGAAGGCATTCCCCGCCGAGCTGAGCGGGGTGTACAGCGACGTGGAGATGGCCCAGGCCGAGAACGGCCGCGAAGAACGCCCCGCCCAGCAGGCTCAGTCCGCTCGCCCCGTCGATGTGACGCGGGAGGTGCAGGAAGCAGCGGGCACCCCCGCCCATACCCTGCCCGATCCGCACCAGGAAGAAGTGATGCAGCGCTGGGCCACGAGCATCGGGGAGATGGCCACCCGCGTGCGCCGCGTGGCGCCAGCAGAGGAGGTGCAGGCGATCCTCGACAAGTACGCCTGGCGCACGACCACCGACGCTGCCCGCGCCTGCCATACGGCCTTGAAGGACCTGGGCCTGAAGCACGCTCCCCAGCCCGCCCCCCAAGCCCAGCCGGAGCCCGCCGCCGTCCCCGCTGAAGCCATGCTCACCGAAGGGCAGCGCAAGGCCCTGTGCGCCCATGCGGGCCGCGCCGGGGCGAAGACCAGCGAGGACCGCGCCAGCCTCTGGGCGTACCTGCTGAACAGCGACCTGGCCATCCGCGCCCGTGACCTCACCGAAGCGCAGGCCGAAGTCATCCTCACCACATTCAGCAGCTGGAGCAACGACGAAGCCGTGCAGGCCCTGACGGAGGCACGGCGCGCCGTGTTGCCCTTCTGATGGCCCGCCCCAAAGGCACGTACACCACCCTGGAGAACTGGGCGCTGGATCTCGCGCCCACCCTCCCCGGTGCGGCCGGCTGGGTCCTCCTGGCCCTGTCCCGCCAGAGCAATTACCGCCGTCAGGAGATGACGACCGGGGACCTGATCAACACCCTGCCGTACAAGGAGCGGACCATCCAGCAGGCCCTAGCCTTCCTGGTCACTGAAGGCCATGTCTTGGCGCACGAAGGCGCGCACGTCTTGCGCGGAGCTTGCACGAGCCTTGCGCAAGACGCGCGTACAAACGTGCGCCACCAGCAGGGCAGAAACGCCCACCCAGCGCAGGAAAGTGCAAAAGCGAATCCGGCGATTGAAGGGCACAAGGGAAGGAATAAGGAAGGAATACAGAAGGAAGAACAGATCAACACCCCCCCAACCCCCCAAGGGGGAGAAGCGCGGAACGTCACCGCGCCGGGGGTTCAGGATCAGGTCCCAGCGGCTGTGGCTGGTCAGGGCCGCTCGCCTGACGGCGAGGCCGCTGACGCGGCAGACACTGGCCTGCCCCTCACGGGTGAAGTTCAGACCACCCGCAAGGCACGCCGTGAAACGAAAGCCACGAGCACTGAACAGGTTCCGGCCGCTCGCCGCGCCGCCGCCGCGCTGCCCGAGCTGCCCGAGGACCTGGCCGCCGTGCCCGGCCTGCCCGAAGCCTGGGCCGCGTGGCTCCAGTACCGCCGGGAGCGCCGCCTCGCCACCGCGCCCAGCACGGCCGCAGGCATGTTCAACAAGCTCCGGCAGCTGGCCGCTGAGGGGCACGGGCCGGTGGAGGTGATCCACACCAGCATCACCAACGGCTGGCAGGGCCTGTTTCCGCTCCGAGCCGCGCACGTCGTGAAGTTCACCCCCAGGCCCCAGACCACGCAGGCCGCCAACGAGCAGGCCGCGCAGCGCGCGAGCGACATCTACGCCGCACTGCAGGAGGACACCCGTGCAGTTTTCTGACGCTCAGTTCGCCGCGGCCTGGACCATCCTCGAAGACCGCTGGAACCGCAAGCACAACGCTCAGACGGTCAAGATCTACCGCGACATCCTCAGCGCCGAGCTCACCGCCGAACAGTTCGCCGAGGCCTGCCGCGCCGCGTTCCGGTTCGAGACGTTCTTCCCCAGCCCGCAGAAACTCGTGGACTACGGCGTCGGCAAGGGCGACTTCCAGGAACGCGCGATCAGCGAATGGGATGAAGCGATCGCCCGCGTGTCACAGGGCCTGACCTCAACCGAGACCCCGGGGCCGGTGCGTGACCTGATCCGCAGCGTCTGCAACGGTGAACAGCTCGGCCAGGTTGATACCCGGACGCTGACGTTCGCCCGCAAGGAGTTCCTCGAGCGCCGCGCCGCGCAGCTGGCCGGCATGGCTCGCAACACCACGCCCGTCCTGCCCGGCACGGAGGTGCCCCGTGTCCTTCAGTGACCGCCGCATCGGCCGCCCCGTGACGTTTGCCGGTGCCCTGGGCGCCAAGGGCGATGAACCCCTGCAACTCAACCGGCCCACCTCTGCCACCTGCTCCAAGTGCGGGCAGGAACCGCGCCTGTACCACCACGTCAGCCCGAAGGGCCGCGACATCACCGTGTGGATCCCCGTTGAGCACTACTGCCGCCCCAGCTGAGTCCCAGGAGGAACGAACCATGCAGACCTACGGAATCTTCGCCGTGACCCCCCGCAGCATCGCCATCAAGGACGACAAGGACACCGGCTGGGTGGCCGACACGAAACTCGCGTTCATGCCCGGCGCCCGCGCGGAGCGGAAGTTCACGCTGGAACACATGCCCACCCTCAAGGGCGCGGCGCAGGACGGCGGGAAGATCAAGCTGGAAGTCACCCCCCGCCTGGACGGCGAGCACCTGCCCAGCGTGTACGTGAGCGTGCACCTGCGCGGGAACATCACCGTCAGCAATGAGGGCGAGGTGCTGTGCACCACGCGCGTGACGCTGGACGAACTGGAGACGGCGGGCCTGGGTGTGGACACGCTGCTGGGTAGCACGCTGTGCCTGGAGTGCACGGTCAGCAACCAGCCCACCCTGAACGAAGTCATCCAACAGGAACTGAACCGGGAGCGTCAGGCCGACGTGGACGCAGAGCCCCTGCTGACTGGCACGGGTGAAGGCGAGGAGCTGCCCGACGTTAGCGACCAGGACCCCGTGACCGAAGTGCAGGACGCGCCCGGCACCGATGAGCCGCTGTACGTGGATGCCGGGCCCGTGCCGCCCCGCCTGACGCTGGACCCCCGCGAGCCCGGCGAGGACCTGCCCTTCAACCTGCCCGACACCGACGGCGCTGCTGACTGACCAAGGAACGGGGGCGGTCCGCGCTGCCCCCAGGTGAATCCCATGACGACCCTCCCTGCCCTCTCAACCACGCAGCGCCAGGTGTTCAGCGCCGCGTACGCCTGCCCCGGCCTGAACCTCAACGAACTCACCCGCCTGACCGGCCTGAATCCCGCCACCGTCGCCCGGCAGGTCCGCCATCTTGAGCAGCTGGGCTTGCTGGTCAGCGTGGTGTGCACGGCCGTCACGAACACCAGCCGCCTGTGCCGCCGGATCTGCCGGATTGTTCGGCCTGCGCCCTGGACGGTGGCCGCATGACCCGCACCCTGATTCGCGGCATCACGTTGACCCATCCCTGGGCATTCGCCATTGCGTACCTCGGCAAGGACGTAGAAAACCGGCGCTGGCACCCCAGCCGACAGGGCGGGCAGGTGGGCATGTACCTCGCCATTCACGGCGGGGCCACGCCTACCGGCGCCAAGCTCGACAGCGCACGCGATGACCTGCGCTGGATTGGACACCACACCCAGGCGTTGGTGAAGCACATGCCCGCCGAGCAGTACGCCTGCCTGATGACCTACACGAACGGCACCGGGGACCTGAGCCTCAGCAACACCATCACGCCCGGCATCGTCGCCGTCGCGCGGCTGGCCGGTGTGGTTCAGGACAGCGCGTCCCCTTGGGCTGCCGCTGGACAGTTCCACTGGCAGCTGGCCCACGTCATCACCCTGCCCGAACCTGTCGCGCACCGGGGCGCGCAGGGACTGTGGCAGATCGAATCCGCCGCGCTGGAACAGTTGCGCGCTGGCTGGAAAGCGAGGACCGCCGCATGACCACGCTGAACGAAGTTCAACCCCTCACCCCTGCTGAAACCGGGCGTCTCCGCGAACTGGAGGTCACCATCCTCCAAGGCCTCACCACCTTCCGGGAAACCGGCAGCGCCCTCGCGGAAATCCGGGATGGCCGTCTGTACCGCGCCACGTACTCCACCTTCGACGCGTACCTGACGGAGCGCTGGGGGATCTCCCGTCAACACGCCGGGCGCCTCATCCAGGCGGCTGAAGTGGCGCAGGTTCTGTCACCCACGGGTTACACGCCGGACACTGAACGCGAAGCCCGCACATCTGAAGCGAAGGCCGCCGCGCAGGTGGTGCAGCAGTTGGCTCCTGAACAGCAGCAGCAGGTGGCACGGTTCATTCAAGCGACCACTGGCACCGCGAAGCCCACCACCAGCCAGATCAAGGCCGTGGCGGAGGTCGTGCAGGCCATCGACGAGCACGGCACCGTGGCGCACCCCGAGACCGGCGAGCCCGTGCCCTTCATGGAACTGCCCGAACCCGCCCGGATGGCCGTGATCCGCGAGAACGTCAGCACCGGCACGCACGAGCGCCTGCAACGCCAGAAGGGTCACGTGCAGGGGAGCGTCATGCAGGCCAAGAGCAACGGGCGCGGCGGGTGGACGGACTGGTGCCTGAGCTACGCCGAACAGCAGCTCACCGGCACCCAGGAACTGCGCCTGGTGATCAAGCGGGATGCCAGTGGGAACGCCACAGTGCAGGCCCTGGTGGTGGACACCGAGAGCCACGCCACCGTGGCGTACGGGGACCATGCGCCGTACCTCAAGAAGGCCGTTATGAATCTCGTCGAGGAGGTGAAGGCCTGATGGGCACTTGTGGCACCTGTGCGAAAGGCATACCGGACGGGTACGGCATGATCGAGTGCCAGCTCGGCTGGGAAGCGCATGACAACCTGTGGCACCAAGACGTGCGGGGCAGGTTCCACCCAGGCGTCACAATGGGTCACTCAGGCGTCCCACTGCCTCTCCTCAGCCCCGGCCATCGCTGTGTGGCGAACGGGGGTGCCGAACATACGGTCAGGAAGGTCGCGTGATGTCAGGCCAAGCGGTAGCGCCCGCGCCCCACACGTTCGAGCGTCGGGTGACGCTTGCGGTACATCACCGGCGCCTGCTGACAGAGGATGCCCGCCACGTAGGTCTTCACGGTCTGTGTTTTGCACGCCGATCCGCGGTCATTCAAGGCTGCGATCAACTCGTCCAGAGTGAATTCCCGGTCCGGCCGATCACGAACCAACTCACGCACCACATCCATGATCTCCTCTCGGTAGGTCATGGTGACATTCTGCCCGGCTGGTGGTACGAATGACCGCGTACCGCTGGCTGACGGTAGGGGAGACGTACCGCTACGGCCCCAAGCTGGGCAAGGGGGACGACACCCGGCGGGGCACCAGCTGCACCGTGCTGATCGTCCCCCGGCCCGGTGCGATCGGGAACGTACTGGTGCGCTTCCCAGACGAGCATGAGGCTGTGGTGCCCAGCGGCGTCCTGAAGAAGGTGCCCGCGTGAACCCCTTCCCGACTCGGCAAGCCGCCGAGGTGTACCTCGCTCGCATCCCCGACCTGGCCGTGCGCGACGCCACCCGCGCCCGGCTGGGCTTGGAAGTGGAGCCCGCCATACGTCCTGCTCCGGTGACGGTCTTGCCCTCACGACCTATCGCTTGTCAGCCGAGAGCTCCAGAACCCTCTCCGGCTACCGCCCTGACCTTCACGCTGCCGTTCCCGCCCAGCTTGAACAGCATCTGGCGCGCTACCCTCGTCCCCTGCAAGCCCAAGAAACCCGGAGCCCCACCCTGGGCCGCCCGCATCCTCCTCAGCCAGGACGGCCGCCAGTACCGCCGCGCCGTGCGGGACATCATCCGCGCCCTGAACAGCCCCAGCACCCCGCCCGGCGCGCGTCTGGCACTGCACCTGCACGTCTGCCCACCCGACCGCCGCGCCCGGGACTTATCGAACATTCCAAAAGCGCTCGAAGACGCCCTCACCCACGCGGGCGTCTGGGCCGACGACAGCCTCATCGACGAACTGCGCGTCACGCGCGGCTCCGTCACCACCGGCGGGCAGGTGCACGTCACCATCACGTCCCTCACCGCCACCCTCTTCGAGGTGAAGTCATGAGCCGACGCCAGGAAGAGCGCGAGTACGCCCGCGCGCTGGAAGCCGCCACGGACCCCATCCTGCGCCGCCTGATCCGCGCCCGGTACCAGCAGCGTCGGCGCGGGTACCTGCGCATCAAAGACCAGGACGCCCACTACCTCTACGACCTGGGCCTCACCCCATACCCGCGACATCCCACAGACCAGCCCCACAACCTCCCGCACGTCATCCACACAAGAACACCCCCAGGAACCTGGGGGCGAGCAGAGGAGGAATTAGGTTGCACGGTCCGCCAGAGGCTCGGGGATGGTCCGCACCGAGAGTCATTGGAGCAAGTGCAACGTGGGCAGTGTGCCGCTCGCCCGTGAGGCACTTTGTACCGCTTTTGGCAATGTGGGACGCAGCTCAACACAACTCAAAGCCCAACGTGAGGACGCTCCCATAATCACCCAGCCCCACCCAGCCGCCCAAGAGCGAGCACCGATGACCATGACCCGCCCTGAGGTGCCGATGCCCCGCAAGAAACCACCCATCACGATCAACCGCGGGCGAGACACCATCCGCCGCCTCACCGCGCAACGCACCGAGACGCGCGACGCCCGCCAGTACGCCGAGCAGTGGTACCAGACCCTCCGCACCTGGGACGTCCACTTCCCAGACGTCCTCCCCAAGATCAGCTACGCCGCGTTCCGCGACCAGGGCGCATACGACCCCCTCACCATGGGCGAGGGCGGCCTACCCCAGAAGACGTACCTGCGCACCCCAGCAGGGGAGATCAGCGAAACCGAGATCGGCCAGCTCATCACCGACATGACCACCAGCACCATCCCCGAAACCATGCAACTGGGCCGGATGCTCGACCGCCTCCGCCGACATGAACACGCCCGCATGGAAAGCCTGCTGCGCGGCACCAGTTGGTCACAGAATCGCGAGAACGCCCTCCGGTATGCCGTGGCGGTCTTAACCCTCGCGGTGCGCCTGGGTGACGTACACGCAGAGCGTCCCCTCCGCAGCGTCCAGGCCGAACGTCCCGCCTCCCCAGTTGTGAATCTTGTCTGAAACTGCTACCGTTTTGCTAAGTTCCACGAAACGTCAACATCAACCGCCCTCCGGGGCGGTTTGTCGTTGTCGCAGCTAGGCCTGGAGTGTCCTGCTCATCGCGTGAATCCGCCTGACCACCTGCTCGAACGCCTCTCCTAACGCCCCGGGATAAGGGACGGGGTCAGACTCCACTTTGGCCTGGTCTTCAGCCCGACCCCAATGAAACACCAGGGTGATCGGGACCGAATCAGTCTGGACTTCCAGCCACGACTCCCACCCATCATCCTTCAACCGCTGATTCTCAAGAGCCTGCGCTGGCGTGAGGTACCGCTCCCAGTTTTCTTGGAGCTCAAACACCTGATTGATCAGGAAGTCAGTGGACATCCCACACGCTACCAAGGAGGTGACCCATGGCATCCCCCAAACGAGACAACGCCCGCGCCGCCCGCATCCTCGTGGATGCCGCCCTCTTCGGTGACCGGAAAGCTTGCGAAACCCACAAAATCACGGACAGGACGCTCAGAAACTACCGCGCCGCCCTTGAAGCCGACACCGAGCTTTCCGCCCTTTACGCCCAACTTTCCAGCCTCGTCACCACCCAGACCTGGGCCGGAGAGCTCAACTCCACCCTGACCACCCTCATCCGGAAACTGGGCGGGATGACCCAAGAGCTGCCCGGGTCCACGGCAGAGAACATCGGTGCGGTCACGGGCGCCATCAAGGTGCTCAGTGAGATCGCCATCACACGCGAGGTCCTCGGGCACGAGGGGGTGAGTGATGCTGGAGATGGTCAGCCGGATCAAAGCAACCCAGAAGCGGGTGGCGCGGATCCAACCGCGTAAACCAAAGGTTGTCAAAGGACGGACCGCCCGGCAACGCTGGCTGCTCACCGCCCGCCTGAACCAGCTGCCGCCCCAGGGTGACTGGTTCGTGTGGCTGATCCTCGCTGGGCGCGGGTTCGGGAAGACGAGGACCGGTGCGGAGACCATCGCGCAGTGGGCGCGGGAAACCCCACGGGGCCGCTTCGCCCTGGTCGCGCAGACCGCGGCGGATGCCCGGGACGTCATGGTCGAAGGGGAGTCCGGTTTGCTCAGCGTGCTGGATGAAACCGAACTCCGGGGCGGATCAGTCGACACCGCCTGGAACCGCTCACTCGGCGAGCTGTACCTGAAGAATGGGGCGCGATTCAAGTGCTACAGCAGCGAGACGCCCCGCAAGTTGCGCGGTCCGCAGCATCACGGCGCGTGGGGTGATGAGCCCGCCACGTGGAATGACGCGGATCAGGGCACCGGGGAGGACACGACCTGGTCGAACCTGCTGTTCGGATTGCGTCTCGGGAAAGACCCGCGCGTGGTCATGACTGGCACGCCCCGCCCGAACCGCCTGATCCGGGAGCTGAAGAAGGACGAGGGCACCGTCCTCACCGGTGGCAGCACGGCAGAGAACATCGGGAACCTGTCCGAGACGTTCAAGCGGAACGTCATCCGCAAGTACGAAGGCACGCGGCTCGGGCGTCAGGAGCTGGACGGCGAACTGCTCGAGGACACGCCCGGCGCCCTCTGGAAGTACGCGATGTTCAACCGCGAGGGCTTCCGCCTGACGTTCGACCAGCTGCCCGACCTGATCCGGATCGTGGTGGCCGTGGACCCGCAGGCCAGCCAGAGCAGCGACAGCGCCGAGACCGGCATCATCGTCGCCGGGAAGGATGCCCACGGGCACGCGTACGTCCTGGGGGACCTGTCCGGGAACTTCAGCCCCAGCGAGTGGGCGCAGACCAGTATCGACGCGTACCACTACCACCGCGCCGATGCGATCGTGCCGGAGAAGAACAACGGTGGGGACATGGTCACGCACACCATCAGCACCATGGACAAGCGTGTGCCGGTCAAGCCCGTCTGGGCCAGCCGGGGCAAGCAGACCCGAGCGGAGCCGATCAGCACGCTGTACGAGCAGGGCCTCGTGCATCACGTGGGCGTGTTCCCGGACGTGGAAGGGCAGATGACGACCTGGGTGCCAGGAGAGAAGTCGCCCGACCGCATGGACGCCCTCGTCTGGGCCCTGACTGAACTCATGCTCGGCGAGGACGAACCCGAGCTTCCCCCCTCCGGCATCGCCGGGTACGAGCAGGACGACACCTACCAAGGAGGTGACTGGTGATTCTCGACCAATACGGCCAACCTGTGACCGCGCGCCACGAAGACGCGCAGGACATGCAGGGCGGCTGGCAACTCACGGGCGGCATCGGCGGTCCAGTCACCCTCCCGCAGCAGGTGCGCCTGCTGGGCGCCCTCTCCCGGGCCGACACGCAGCGCGCTGCTGTGGTGGCGTGGTACCTCAACCCCCTGCTGTACGGCGCTGTCGAAGTCATCAAGAGCTTCGTGCTGGGCACCTCCGTCACGTACGGCGATCACCCCGACAAGACCGTGCAGGCCGTCATGGAGGAATTCTGGGCCGCCAACAGCTTCGACACCCTGATCGAACGGTGGTTCACGGAACACCTCCTGCTGGGTGAGAACCTGACCATCTGGCCCGACCCGAAGCGGTTCACCCGGCGCGACCAGGCGGCCCGCATCGGCCAGTACGGCGTGATCGACGGGCAGCTGAAGTTCACGACCGCACCCGGCCTGCCCGATGTTGTCGAGAGTATCGGTATCGCCGGGAAGCGCACCCTTCGCGACGGCGAGTACATCTGGTCTGCCCACGACAGCCTCCTGAATGACGTGCGCGGCTGGCCTGCCGTGGGCCGTGCGCTGGGCCCAGCCCTGGCGTACTTGAACTTCATCAACGCCCGCACGAAGGTGCACGAGCTGGCCTCCCGGATCAACGCGGTGTACTACGCCTTCGCGAAGGACGAGAAGGAACTGAATGCCAAGGCGGGCCGCTTCCGCAATGTTCCCAGGAGCGGCGCCGTGCTGACCCTCGCTCAGAACGCTGAGGGCAAGCGCGAGGAGTTCGACTTCCACATCCCGGATCTCAAGGCGCAGGACTCTGCGGTCGACGCGAAGCTGATCAAGCAGCTGCTCGCCGTGGCCCTGGGCCTCCCTGAGCACTACCTCGCCGAGGGCGGGGGTGTCACGCGCACAACGGCGGACAGCATGGGCGAACCCGCCCGTAAGAGCTTCCAGCGCCGGCAGCGCACCGTCTGGAACTGGTTGCAGGCCACCTTCCGCACCGAGCTCACCCGCCGTTACCCGGACGGCACCTTCGTCACCAAGAAAGGCAGCCGCAAGCGTGTCAGCGCCGCGCAGGTCGAGTTTCCCTTCAACTTCCCCAGCCTGCAGAACGAGGACCTCACCGCCCTGATCGCCAAGATCAACCTCGTCGCCCGGGAGCGCCTGGCCAGCCGTCAGACCATGACCGCCGAACTCGGCTACGACCCCGCCGCAGAGGCAGAGAAGCTGGCCAGCGAAGCCAAGGAGGCTGAGACGAATGGACCGAACCCCGACCCGAAAGCCAGAAAGCCAACCGCCGACCCCAAAGCCGGTCAGTGATCAGGAAGCCCCGCCAGATCACTTCCCCGCCCGCCGTCACCCGGAACTCAAACCGGGCGAAGTCCTGATGCAGGACAAGGAGCGAACATGACCGACCAGCGCACCCGCAGCCCCACCACGCCCGACGGCATCCTCCGAGATGCCGTCGAATCCTTTGACCTGCAGCCTATGCAGGACGCCGACGCTGGAAAGCCCCGCCGGATCAGCGGCGTGGCCAAGTCTGCCGACTCCATCAATCTGAACCGGCGCTTCTTCAGCCTCGCCGTCCTGACTGGCATGTGCGCCGCCGCGCAGGACGCCTTGAAGACTGGCGAGCTGTACGGCCTGGTGCAGCACCCGGACCCCTGGTACGAGGGCCCCAAGGGCCTGATCCCTCAGCACCTGACACTTCGCTAGAAATGGCGTCCTGAACGCAGTGAGGCATGAAAAAGGGCGG